>NZ_LMER01000001.1:0-171 GCF_001426435.1 Angustibacter sp. Root456
GGCGAGGTGCTGCAGGGCGTCGTGGCGGCGTTGGCCGGGGCTGCGGGGGTCCAGGGTGCTGTCCTCGGCGGGTTGGGGGGCGGGCCAGGCGTCCAGGGCGGCCTTGAGTGCGGCGCCGCACTCTTTGGTGAGCAGGCCCTGGACGAAGGTCATGCCCGAGGTGTCGGTGGC
>NZ_LMER01000001.1:283-169860 GCF_001426435.1 Angustibacter sp. Root456
GGGCACCACCGAACGCAGCCACGCACCGGAGGTCCGGGTGCCGTCCTGCCCGGGGATCCCGCGGGCGTCGACCTCACCCAACACGCGCAGGATCTGGCCCTGGCTGCGGCGCCGCGCCCGGTCCAGCGCGGCCGCCACCGCCTTCAACGCCGGGTCGGGCAGCTGCCACAACGGCAGCGCACTGAGGCGGTCCAAGACCTCCTCGAGGCCGGACAGCACGACGTCCAGCGCTGTCGCGCCGCCGCTGTCCGCACGATTCGTCATGCGACAAACCTACGCACCACCACCGACAGACGCGCTGCCCCGCAAGAGGTCTGTGGACAACCACTCCCACTTCGTCAACTGTGGAAGCCGCGAGCGACGCCGGCTCCACCCTCAGACCGGCACCGCGGCACCCGGGTTGGGCGACACGTGCGATCCGGCAGCCGCTCCCCTGGCTTTCAGTCCCATGACGAAGGCCAGCACACGGGCCACGGCGGCATAGAGCTCCGCCGGGATCTCCTGACCGACCTCGCACGCGCCGTGGATCGCCCGAGCCAGCGGGATGTCCTGCACCAGCGGAACGCGCGCGTCGTTGGCCCGCTGCCTGATCGCCGCCGCGACCGCTCCCGCGCCCTTGGCCACGACTCGCGGCGCGCCGGTACCCGGCTGGTACCGCAGCGCGACCGCCACGTGCGTCGGGTTGACGAGGACGACATCGGCTGACGCGACGTCGGCCATCATGCGGTTGCGGCTCATCGCGAGCTGCAGCGACCGACGGTGTCCCTTGACGTGCGGGTCACCCTCGGACTGCTTGTGCTCTTGCATCACGTCGTGTCGCGACATGCGGATCTGCTTGTTGATGTGGCGCCGCTTGACGACGTAGTCGGCGACCGCCATCACCAGACCGACGAGGATGCTCGCGCGCACCAGGCTGAGGATGCTGCCGCCGGTGATCTGCAGGGTCGACATCAAGGGAGCGTCGGTGGCCGCAGCCAGCTGCGGGACCACGCCCTCCACCACGGCCCACAGCACGAGGCCGAGCGCCGCCGTCTTGATGAGGATCTTGCCGGCCTCCCACCACGTCATCAGGCCGACGAGTCGCTTGATTCCCTTGACGAGGTTGAGGCTCTTGAAGCTGGGCTTCAGCTTCTTGGTGGCCGGGTGGATACCGCCCTGAGCCGCCGAGGCGACGACGCCGATCAGCAGCAGACCCAGCGCCAACGGCAACAGCGTCATGGCGCCGTCGCGCAGGCCTTTCGACAGCAACGCCACGGCACGTTCCGGCGTGGGGTCCGACATCGCGGATCCGGCACCGACGAGCAGCCCCACGACCACGTCGCTGACCGAGCGCGCAGCCCGAGGCACCAGGTACGTGGCAGCCAGCATGCCCAGCCACGCGCCGACGTCCGGAGTGCGCGCCACCTGCCCTTCGCGCCGCGCCTCCTTGAGCCGCTTCGGTGTCGGCTTCTCGGTCTTCTCGCCGCTCACCCGCCCACCAGCCTCACGAGTGAAGAGCCGGCCGTGTCAGCCAAGCGGCTGACCACCTCGGGTAGCGCGGCGATCGTCGTACCGACCAGCACCAGCGTCAGCAGGATCTTGAACGGGAAGCCGAGCGCGAAGGCGTTGAGCGCCGGGGCCACCCGGGTGAGCAGGCCGAGCGCGACGTCGGCCAGGAACAGGATCGCGAGCAACGGCGCCGCGATCTGCAGCGCCGCGAGCATCAGCTGGCCGAGCCCGGAGGTGAGCACCCGCGACAGCGTGGTGAGGTCGAGACCGGCGTCCAGCGGCACCGCGTCGTAGCTGCGCAGGAACCCGTGCAGGACGATGAGGTACGCCCCGGACGCCATGAGCAACGTGGTCGCCAGCAGCTGGAACAACCGGCCGAACACCGCGTTTCCCTGCTGGCTCAACGGGTCGAACGCGAACGCCAACGAGAAGCCTCCGAACACGTCGAGCAGGTCACCCGCGGCCTGCACCGCCGTGAACACCAGGAGGCACAGGAACCCCAGAGCCGCACCGACCAGGAGCTGCAGCACCATCGCCGAGACCACGGAGGCCGTCTCGAGCGACGGCACGGACGTCTGGGACCCGGCCACGACCGGCAGGGCGATCGCCACCGACAGCAGACCCTTCACGGTGCGCGGGATGGCCCGGCTCGAGAAGGGTGGCGCGATCGCGAGCCACGCACCGGCCCGCATCGCGGCCAGGAGCACGGTGAGGAGCAGCTCGGCGGGGAGGTCCAGCGCCACGGGTCAGCCGTTCTGCAGGATCGCGGGGATCTGCTCGTAGAGCTGCGTCGTGAAGCTCACGAGCTCGTGCAGCATCCAGTTGCCGCTGACGACGATCACGACGGCGATCGCGATCGCCTTCGGCACGAAGCTGAGCGTGGCCTCCTGGATCTGGGTGACGGACTGGAACAGCGAGATCCCGAAGCCGACGGCGAGCGCGGTCAGCAGGATCGGTGCGGCCAGCTTGGCGGCAAGCAGGATCGACTGCAGTGCGATCTCGATGACGGTGGAGTCCTTCATGGCGTCACCGGTAGCTCGCGACGAGCGACTGGACGATGAGTCCCCAGCCGTCGACGAGGACGAAGAGCAGCAGCTTGAACGGCAACGACACCGTCACGGGCGGCAACATCATCATGCCCAGCGACATCAGCGCTGCCGAGACCACGAGGTCGATGATGAGGAAGGGCACGAACACCAGGAAGCCGATGACGAACGCCGACCTCAGCTCGGACAGCACGAACGCCGGCACGAGCGTCGTGAGCGGCACCGAGGCGGCGTTCTTGGGCTTGGGCAGCTTCGCCGCCTTGGTGATGAGGGCGAGCTCCTCGGGGCGCGTCTTCGACACCATGAACGACTTCAGCGGCTTGCTGCCGGCGTCGAACGCCTGCGACTGCGTGAGCTCGCCCTTGAGGTAGGGCTGGATGCCGTCGTGGTTGACCTTCGTCAGCACCGGGCTCATGACGAACAGCGTCAGGAACAGCGCCAGGCCCGCGAGCACCTGCGTCGGCGGCGTCGACTGCAGGCCGAGGGCGTTGCGGGTGATGCTGAGCACCACGAAGATCTTGGTGAAGCTCGTGGTGAGCAGCAGCAGCGCAGGCGCCACCGACAGGGCCGTGATGGCCAGGATGATGACGATCGAGCTCGACGGCTTCTGCCCGTCCGTGCCGGTGCCACCGATCTGGATGCTGACGCCTCCCCCGGACGGCGCCGAGGGCTTCACCGGCGACGTCGGCGGCTTCGGGGTCGAGACCGCGACGACGCTGGTGGGCGGGGACGTGGCGGCCGACGCCGGCGTCGCGAGCGCGAGTCCCAGGGCGCACACGAGCCCGGCGAGCAGCGTGACAGCAGCGGCTCGTGCTCTCGCGGTCACCGGCGCACCGTCATCTCACGCACGGCGTCGAGGGCCTTGGCCCAGGTGGCCGGCGACAGTGCCGAGCCGGCGAGGCCACCCGTGGCGACCGGCTGGCGCTGCCGCACCATGGTCAGGGAGGTCGCTGAGGTCTCGTCGTCGTCGGCCGACGCCGGCGGCTCCTCGACGGGAGCAGCCGCCAACACCGATGCCAACGGTGCCTCGGCGAGCAGCTCCACGCGGCTCTCGGTGACGCCCAGCACGAGCGCGCGGTCTCCCACCTGCACGACCGCCACCGATGAGCGCTGGGCGAGCGGCTGGCGAGCCAGGACCTCGACCTCGACGCCCTGCATCGACCGGCGCTGGTTCTTGCGCAGGGCGCGGGCGGCGACCCACAGCAGGACCAGGACGACGACCAGTGACAGGATGACGCGGCCGAGCTGGACGAGCAGCTCCATCAGCCGCGGCCGGGCAACGAGCTCGACACCAGCTCGGTGATCTTCAGGGCGTAGTCCTCGTCGACGACGACGACCTCGCCCCGGGCGATGAGCCGGCCGTTCACGAGCAGGTCGGCCGGGCTGCCCGCGAGGCGGTCGAGCTCGACGACGGCACCCGGCTGGAGGTTGAGCAGCTCGCGCACCGTCATCGTGGTGCGGCCCAGCTCCGCGCTGAGCTCCATCACGACGTCCTGCAGGAGGTCGAGTCCCGCGCCCGAGAACGGCTGCGCCGCAACCGAAGCCGGGGCGCTGTCGCTGCCGGACGCCGCAGCCAACGCCAGCCAGGCTGCCGGACCGGAGGCATCGTTCAGCGGGACGACGACTGCGTCGCGACCCTGCAGCAGCGCCACCATCCCGGCGGCGTCGGTCTGGCTCACGGAGCCGAGCGCGCCAACACCGAGCGCGCCGCGCAGCGCCTCCAGCGCCGGACGCAGCGCGTCGGCGAGGGGCAGCGGACCCATGGGCGACTCGGCGAGCGCCGCGGCGAGGCTGGTGTCGACGACGACCACCACGGTGCCCGGGCGCTCCCCCAGCACCTCGGCGTGCACGGCGACGGCGTCCGGCGGCACGGTGGCGGCCGCGGCATCGACGCCGGCGACCGTGCCGACCGACAGCGGGCTGGCGGTGGGCAGGAGGTCGGCGACGCGCTGGGCGGTGGCGACGACGTCGTGCTCGACGGAGGTGGTGCTGGTCATGAGGTGGCCCTTCCAGGCAGAACCGACCCGGGCGCCGAAGCGGTCCCGGACGACGTGGACGTTGCGGCGGAGACGACTGAGGCGACACCGGTGAGAACGGTGTCGGTGACGAGGCAGGCGGCGCGGGCGCCGTGGGCGCCCGCGACGCCGCGGGCGCACACGACGCCGGCCGAGACGACGTCGAGCGGCCGGTCGACCGGGTGGTCGAGCCGGATCACGTCACCCTCGCGCAGCTCCAGCAGGCGTGCCGTCGGCATCGATCGAGGCACGAAGCGCACCACGACGTCGACAGGCACGTCGCCGACGGCCTGCACCATGGCACCGCGGTCGCGCGCCCGGGCCGCGCGGGCGGCGGGGTCGTCGCCCGAGCTGGAGTCGCTCGTCCGGACCACGAGCACCGGCGCGGGCAGAGCCACCGACGCAGAGGCGCTGGAGTCGCCGATCTTGATGCTGAAGGTCGCGACGATGTACAGGTCGGTGGCGGCAGCCACCTGGACGAACTGGGGGTTGAACTCCAAGGACTTCAGCGCGGGCGCGATCTCGGTCACCGCGGCCAACCCGTAGCGCAGCTCACCGAGCAGACGCTCGGCGACGCGCAGGATCAGCTGCGTCTCGATCTCCGTCGGGATGCGCACGGGCTGCTCGCCGCCCCTGCCACCGAGCATGCGCTCGATCGCCTCGAACCCTGTCTGCGTCGAGAGCTGCAGGAAGCCGGCGCCGGTGTGCGGCTCCGGTACGAAGACCGCCATGAGGTTGGGCGAGGGCATGCTGCTGACGTAGTCGTCGTAGCTGCGCTGCTCGACGCTCTCGAAGACCACCTGGCACTGGGCGCCCATCTCCGAGCCGAGCACCGTCCCCCACTGACGCGCGACGGTCTCGTAGACCATCTCGAGCAGCCGCCCGTGCTCGCGCGCGAGCTTGGTAGGACGACGGAAGTCGTACGGCTGCGGCTCGATCCCGCCGGGGTGGCCCGCGCTCACGGCAGGCTCGGCAGTGCTGTTCGAGGGCATGTGCCTGCTATCGGCAGGCTCGCGCCGTCGCTTTACGCCGAATGGGTCACCAGATGGGTCGGCAGCCGCGCCGCAGTCGGCTCCGCGACGCAGCTACTGCATGACGCCGCTACTGCATGACGAGGGTGGTCGGGTACAGCCCGATCACTTCCTCGCCGTAGGCCTTCTCGATCGCGGTCGTGAGGTGCTCCACCGCCTTGCGGCGCTCCTCGGTCTTCGACAGCTTCTCCATCGACTGTCCGGTCAGCTGGTCGATGGCGATCGACAGGGCCTCGCTCGGGTCGAGCTCGGCCTTCGCGCCCTTCTTCAGCTGCAGCGCGAAGCCGAACTTGAGGTAGTGACCGTCGGCCAGGTTGATGTTGATCGCGTCGATGGGCACGACGGCGCCCTTCTCGGGCTTCTTCGGTGCGGCGGACGCCGAGCCACCACGCAGCAGGAAGAACCAGGCGGCGCCGCCGGCGACGACCACGAGCACGACCAGCACCAGCAGCTTCTTCAGCTTCGGCTTCTTGGTCTTGCCCTCGGTGCCGGCGCGAGCGTCGGCGCCCTGGGCGGTCTTGCCGCCAGGGGCGGACGTCAAGGTGGTGGCACTCACGATGCGCTCCTCGGTGCTGGCCATGGTGTGCTCACAGGTTCGAGAGGCTGGGCGCGAGCCGCGGCAGCAGCGCCCTGACCTCGGGTGGTTGGTTGCTCACGAGCACCAGGTCGACCCGGCGGTTGAACCGGATCGATCGCGGGTCGCTCGCGGGGTACAGCGGACGCGACGACCCGTAGCCGGTGGCCGACAGCCGCTGGGCCGAGATGCCGCCAGATCCCGCCAGCCAGCGCACGACGCCTGCGGCCCGGGCTCCCGACAGCTCCCAGTTCGTCGGGTAGATGCCTGACGTGATCGTCAGGTGGTTGGCGTGGCCCTCCACCGCGATCGCGTTCGGCAGTCCCCGGATCGTGGGGTCGACTGCCTGCAGCACCAGACGGCCGCGCGGGCGGAGGTCGGCGCTGGCGTTCTCGAAGAACACGTCGTCGGAGACGAGCGCGACGACGAGCCCGCGCTCGGTGACCTTGAACCGCACGTCATCCTGCAGCCCGTGCTTCTTCAGCGCCGCACGGATGCGCCGCTCGACGTCGGCGAGCCGCTGCACCTCACGCAACGCGGCCGCCTGGGCCGCCGTCCCCTTGAGCGGCGTGGTGCCGCCGAGGTTGCTGGCCGTCCCCCCACTGCTGGAGTCGCGGTTGCCGGACGACTGCTGGCCCTGGTTCTCGTTGGACTTGATGCCCATGCCCAGCGCGATGTCGACCGGTGACGGCGCCGCGCCGTCCATCTCGGAGATGCCCTTGCCGCCGCTGATGGGCACGTTCGCCGTCGCGCCGAAGCCCTGTGACAGGCCCTCCTTCAGCATGGCGAACTTGCGCTGGTCGACCTGGCCGATCGCGAAGAGGACGACGAAGAGCACCATGAGCAGCGTCATCATGTCGGCGTACGACACCAGCCACCGCTCGTGGTTCTCGTGCTCCTCCTCGTGCCCTCGCCGGCGTCCTGCGCCGCGCGACATCAGGCGGCCTCCTTCTGGGCGGCTTGCGGAGGCAGGAAGCTCTGCAGCTTCTGCTGCACCACGCGCGGGCTGGTGCCCGACTGGATGGCGAGCACTCCCTCGACGACGAGCTCCATCTGGTGGCACTGCACCTCGGAGACGCGCTTGAGCTTGTTGGAGATCGGCAGCCAGATGACGTTGGCGCTGAGGATGCCCCACAAGGTGGCGACGAACGCGCCGGCGATGAGGTGGCCGAGCTGGTCGGGCTTGCTGAGGTTCTCCAGCACGTGCACCAGGCCGAGCACCGTGCCGATGATGCCGATCGTGGGCGCGTACCCGCCCATGTCCCCGAACAGCTTGGCGGCCTGCTTGTCGGCGGCGCGACGGGTGTCGATCTGCGCGAAGAGGATCTCGCGCAGCTCCTCGGGGTCGGCGCCGTCGATCGCGGACTGCAGACCCTCTCGCAGGAACGGGTCGTCGACGTCCTGGACGGCGGACTCCAACGCGAGCAGACCCTCGCGGCGTGCGCTCTCGGCGAGCTTCACGAGCGTCTGGACGGTGCCGTCCGGGCTCGGCGGCTTGCCGAGGAACGCGGTCTTCAACGCGGCGAGCGACGCCTTGACGTCACTGAGCAGGCTGCCCGCGATACCGGCGCCGAACGTGCCGACGAAGACGAGGATCAGCGGCGGCAGCAGGAAGATCGCCGCCGGGCTGCCCCCCTCGAGGATCATGGTCGTGAAGATGGCGGCGAAGGCGGCGGCGATGCCGACGATCGTCAGCGGATCCATCAGTGCCTCCTGCGCGAGTGCAGCGGCACCGGCTGGGCGATGGCACCGCCGTCCCGCGTCGAGGTCGTGGCAGCCGCGTCTTCCGAGACGTCGTCGGGCTCGGCGCCCGAACCGTCGGCCAGGTGCTGCGCGAGCGCCACGACGGAGGCGCGGTAGGTCAGCACGCGCTGCATGAGCTGCTCGACCGTCTCGGCGACGACGTACTTCGTGCCGTCGACGAGGGTCACGACGGTGTCGGGCGTCGCTTCCGCCCGCTGGATCAGGTCAGGGTTCAGTGCGAACCCGGGCCCGTTCAGACGAGTGAGCTGTATCACGAGATCCGTCCCTGGAAGTGCGGCGGCGACCCGTCCGTGGGTCCCTCATCCACCTCATCGGCCGCCTGGACCGGCTCCTGAGGCTTCCCTCACTGACTACCGGCGCGCGGCCGTGACACGCAGATACCCGCCAAGCGCCGGTGCGAGCGCGCCCGGAGTGGGCGCCGCAGCCGGAGCTTGGCGGGTATCTGCCAGAGAAGGGTGCGAGATCAGCGCTTGATGTTGACGAGGTCCTGCAGGATCTCGTCGCCGGCGGTGATGATGCGCGAGTTCGCCTGGAAGCCGCGCTGGGCGACGATCAGGTTGGTGAACTCGGCCGCGAGGTCGACGTTCGACATCTCGAGCGCACCACCGGCGAGCGCACCGCGCGAGCCGGTGCCGGCCGCGCCGAACTGCACCGTGCCGGAGTTCGGCGACGCGACGTAGGCGGAGTTGCCGGCCTTGCTGAGGCCGGCCGGGTTGGTCACGGTCGCGACCGCGAGCTGGCCGAGCGGGCGGGTCAGGCCGTTGGAGAACGTGCCTGTCATGACACCGTCGCTGCCGATCGCGAAGCCCTGCAGCGTGCCCGCCGCCGAGCCGTCAGCCGACTGCACCGCGAGCGTGCTGAGACCCGAGTACCCCGTGAGCTGCGACAGGTCGACGGTGACGCCGTTGAACGTCATGTTGGCCGGCGTGGGCGTCGCACCGGACGCACCGAAGGTCAGCGTGCTGGTGGAGGTGGTGGTGCCGTCCGACAGGCTGACGTCCCAGGTGGTGTTGGACGTGCGGTTGAAGGACGCCTGCAGGGTCGTCGCGACGCCCTGCGCGTCGTAGACGTCGACGGAGGTCTGCGGCGAGGTGATCGCGCCGTCGGCGGGCAGGTTGCCCGAGAGCTTCACCGTCGTGGTGGCCTGCGGCGCGAGGGTCGAGGCGAGCGGGATCGAGAGGTCACCGACGGGCCCGTTGGTGTTGATGGCGCCCGCGGCGTCGGCCATCCACCCCTGGATGATGCCGCCGTCCGGGCCCACAAGGCGGCCGGTCGCGTCGAAGCTCAGGGCGCCGTTGCGGGTGAACAGCTGCTGGTTGCCCGAGCGCTCCACGAAGAAGCCGTCGCCCTGGATCATGACGTCGGAGCTGCGTCCGGTGCTCTGCGCGGCACCGGGGTTGAAGTTCGTCGTGATCGCCGCGACGCGCACGCCGAGACCGATCTGCGCCGGGTTCGTGCCGCCGCGCGCACCGGTGGGGGCGCTGGCGCCCTGCACCAGCTGGCTGAGGGTGTCCTGGAAGACCGTGTTGGAGGTCTTGAACCCGGCGGTGTTGACGTTGGCGATGTTGTTGCCGACGACGTCCATCATCGTCTGGTTGGCCCGCAGGCCGCTGATGCCGGAGTACAGAGAACGCAGCATGGTTGCTCCTTTAGAGGGCGGCCGCGGTGAGGGCGGAACCGCTGGTGCTGAAGGGGTCGAGCGGGGATCCGGCGCGTCCGTGCGCCTGGGAGATCGCATCCATGCTGGGCGGCTGCGGAGGCCACCGGGGGGTTCGAGGGCTTATCGGCAGGTCACCCGCCCGCCTGGACCGTGGTGATCTGTGAGAGCGGCACCTGCCGGTCACCGACCTTCACCGTCGGCTCGCTCGACAGGCTGCCGCCGAAGGTCGCGGCCACGGCCACGCCCTGGTGCGCTGTGCCGTCGGTATCGACCCACGAGACCTGCTTGCCGACGAGGCTGCTGGCGGCCAGGCCCTGCTGCAGCGACAGGGCGGCGGTGGAGTCCTTGGCCATCTGCTCGAGCTTCTCGACCTGCGTGAACTGCGCGGTCTGCGCCATGAACTGGCTGCTGTCGACGGGCGAAGACGGGTCCTGGTAGCGCAGCTGCGCCACCAGGAGCTTGAGGAAGGCGTCCTTGTCGAGGGACGTCTTGTCCGACGGCGCCGCCGACGTCTGCATCAGCTGGCTGATCGGCGTCACGAGCGGGCTCGAGGTGATGGGGTCGGTCACGAGGGTCTCCAGGTGGCGGGCAGGTCGGGGCGGTCAGACCCGCAGGTCGACGCGACGGTCGTGGGCGGTCGGGAGGAGGCGCGGGACGGCGAGCGCCTCCGGGGCGGCGACGGACAGGGGGGCGCGAGCATCCGGTCGGGCAGCCTCGCGGGGGGTGCCCTCCCCCGGGTGGCCCCACGCCTGCTGGTCGGGCGCGTGGTCGGAGACGTCGAGCGACGCGAGGTCGTTCACCCCACCTGCGGTGAGGTCGGCGCGCAGGTCGGACAGGGCGGAGCGCAGCACCTCGCGCGTGGCGTCAGTCGCGGCGTGCAGGTGCACCGTCAGGCCCTGGGCGTTCATCGTCGCCGTGACCTGCACCGTGCCGAGCTGGGCGGGACGCAGCTGCACGTTGATCGTGTGCAGGCCCGACGTCGTCGCGGCCACCGCGGCAGCCAGCGCTCGCGGGCCCAGCTGGGCCGTGAGCAGCTGCGTCGCGGCGGACGGAACAGGTGGCGCCGCAGTCGTCGTGGCGTTGGCGCTCGGGGTCGCCACGGCCGGCGCGGGCTGCTGGGTGGACGGCTGCATCGCAGACGCCGCAGCACTCGTCGCGCCCTGCGGCACCGACGTCGGCCCTTCGAGGGCCGTGTCCTTCGTCGACGGCACGTTCACGGCGGAGGGAGCGGCCGTACCGGACGCGTTGGGGGCCGGAGGGGTCGCGCCGGCACCAGCGGTCGCCGCGGGGAGCGCAGCTGACGCCGGCGTGGCGGTGCGCGCGCCGTGAGCGGGAGCGGCAGCGATCACGGCGCCGTCCGACGCGGTGGTCGGCGCGGCTGCGGCGCCGTCGTGACGACCGGTAGGGGCCGCGATGGCCGTCGCCGGAGTCGGCCCGACGCCGGCCGACACCGACCCGGCAGCGGCCGAGGGGGCGTCGGTGGCGTCCGTCTGCTCGACGCCGGCCACGGCCGGCGAGCCGGACACCGCGGTCGTGACCGCACCGGCGGTCGGGACGGCGACCGCGGCCGACGCCACGGCGACCTGGACGGCCGGTGCCTCGGACGGGACGACGCTCGCGCCGGCAGCGTCCTGGGCGATCGTGGGCGCTGCCAGGCCGGCCGCCGCAGGGTCTGTCGCCTGCGTCGCCTGCACGTCGGGAGTGGCCGCCGCATCGCTCGACGGGCCGCTCTGCTCGGCGCGCGAACCCTCTGTGCGCCCGGCATCCGAGGCGGCCGCGTCCGAGCGCGTAGCGGTCGACCGCTCACGCCGAGTCGGGCGAAGCGGCTCAGGGCGCTCGCCGCCGGTGCGCTCGGGCCGCGACTCGCGCGAGCCCGGGGCGTCGCGACGGGCGGTCGCCAGCTCGCGCTCGAAGTGGTCGCCGCCCCCTCGTGGGTCCGCACGGCGAGCCGCGGGGGTGGGAGCAGGTGCCGTCGCGGCTGCGGCTGGGACGGAGCTCGTGGCGCTCATCGGGCGGTCTCCATGGTCGAGGTGATGCGGCGGACGTAGGCCTGCGTCTCGGCGAAGGGCGGCACGCCGTCGTACTTGCGCACCGCGCCAGGTCCGGCGTTGTAGGCGGCCAGTGCGAGCGGCACCGACCCGAAGTCATCGAGGTGCCGCCGCAGCAGCCGGGCCGCGCCGTCGACGGCCTGTGCGGGGTTTCGGGCGTCGACGCCCAGCTCTCGGGCGGTGCCCGGCATGAGCTGCATGAGTCCCACCGCGCCGGCGCGGCTCACGGCTGAGGGGTCGAACCCCGACTCGGCCTGCGCCACGGCGCGCAGCAAGCCGGCCGGCAGGCCGTAGCGCGAAGTCGCCGCGGCGAACAGCCCGTCGAAGTCGGTGGAGCGCGAGGCACCGACGCGCAACGCCGACGGCCGCGCGTCCCCGACGACGGCCGGACCGGCCACACCATCGGCCGCGGGCAGGACCCGGCGGATCCGAGTAGGCGTGTCGTACACCGACTGGATCTTCACGACGTCGCCCGTCTTCGGGGCGGCGAGCATCTTGCCGTCACCGACGTAGATCCCGATGTGGTGGTTGCCGAACACCAGCAGGTCGCCGGGACGCGCCGCATCCATCGACGGCACGGCGGTGCCGACGTCCTTCTGCTGCGCCACAGTGCGCGGCAACGAGACGCCGAGGTCGTTGAACACGCGCTGCACCAGCCCGGAGCAGTCCAGGCCCGAGCCCGGCTCGGTGCCGCCCCAGCGGTACGGCACGCCGAGGTAGCGTCGCGCGTCAGCCACGACCGCGTCACCGTCGGGTCGTCCGCGCTGACCGCTCGACGGCGCGAGCGCACCGAGAGACGTCGTGCCGCCGGAGTCTGCGGCGACGGGCACTCCCCCGGTGGCGCCGTCGGTGCTCTGAGCCGCCGCGAGCGTGGCCGCGAAGTCGCGGCCGCCGCTCGCCGCACCGGACGCGCCGGCGAGGTTCGCGACCTGGGGCGGTGCGAGCTGGGCGATGGTCGTGCGGATCTCGTCGATGCGCGACAGCACGGACAGGTCGCTCATGCCTGCCCTCGCTCACGCAGCACTCGGGCCGCTGCGTGCCGAGCGCCTGCCAGGTCGTCGCTCGCCGCCTGCTCGGCCCGGCCCAGTGCGAGCTGCTCCTCGACGGCGTGGCGCTCCGAGAGCCGCTCGACCGCGCGGGCGCGCATCCGGGCGTGCAGCCACTGGTCGCGCGCGTAGCCGAGCTCGCTCTCTGACAGCTCACGCAGCGCCGCGGCTTCAGCCACCGCGGCGGCCAGACTGGTGCGGGTGGCGAGCTGGGCGAGGAACACGGACGCCGAACCGCCCGCGGGTGCGCCCGCCGAGGCCAGCGTCTGCTGGCGCTGTCGCATCTGCTCGCCAGCTCGGCGCAGCTGCACCTGCGCGCTGCCGAGGTCGCGACGGGCCTGCTCCTCCTGCACGGTGCGCACGCGCAGCAGACCTGCCAGCTTGAACCGGCTCATGCGCGGGCTCCTGCCTCGACGAGAGCGTTGACGAGCGCGAAGAGGTGGCCCCACGACGACTCGTAGGCGACTGTCTCGTCGATGGGCTGCCGCAGGAAGGCGTTCACGGCGTCCCAGTGCGTGACGGCGGCGTCGACGTCCGGGTCACTGCCGGCGGCGTAGGCGCCGACCTCGATGAGCTCGCGCGCGTCGCGGTGAGCGGCGAGCACGCGCCGCAGCAGCGTCGCGGCCGCACGCTGCTCAGGCGTCGTGACGGCGCCGACGACTCGCGACACCGACTCGAGCACGTCGATGGACGGGAAGTGGCCGGCCGTCGCGAGGCGGCGCGAGAGGGTGATGTGCCCGTCGAGGATCGACCGGGCGGCGTCGGCGATCGGCTCGTTGTGGTCGTCGCCGTCGACGAGCACGGTGTAGATGCCGGTGATGGTGCCGGACGCAGCCGGGCCGGCGCGCTCGAGCAGCCGGGGAAGCAGCGCGAACGTCGACGGCGGGTACCCGCGCGTGGCCGGCGGCTCGCCGTTCGACAGGCCGATCTCGCGCTGGGCCATGGCCACGCGGGTGAGACTGTCCATCATGAGCAGGACGTCGAGCCCGCCGTCGCGGAACCACTCGGCGATGCGGGTGGCCACGAACGCGGCGCGCAGACGCGTGACGGCGGGGGCGTCCGACGTCGCCACGACGACCACCGAGCGGGCCAGGCCGGCCTCACCGAGGTCGCCCTCGACGAATTCGCGCACCTCACGGCCTCGCTCGCCCACCAGGGCGAGGACGCTCACCGAGGCGCTGGTGCCGCGCGCGATCATCGACAGCAGGCTGGACTTGCCGACACCAGAGCCGGCGAAGATGCCGAGGCGCTGACCGCGGCCGGCCGGCACGAGCGTGTCGAGGGCCCGCACACCGAGCGAGACCGGGGAGTCGACCAGCTGACGCGACAGCGCGTCCGGCGCCCGGTGGTTCACACCGAGCAGCTCGCCGGCGACCGCGGGGCCGCCGTCAGCGGGACGGCCGAGCCCGTCGAGCACTCGTCCCAGCAGCTCCGCGCCGACGCGCACGCGCAGACCGTCGCCGGTGGCGATGACGCGGTCACCGGCGCGCAGACCGTCGATCTCCCCCAACGGCATGCAGCGCAGGTGGTCGCGGGCGATGCCGACGACCTCGGCGGGGACGCCGTCCAGGCCGTTGGTCGACGCGAGCAGCACGAGGTCGCCGACGGCAGCGTCGACGCCGACGACCTCGACGACGAGACCGACCACGGCGCTGATCCGCCCGACCCGTTGCGGCGCAGCAGCCACGAGGGCGTCGGCCAGGCGGCCGGCCAGGGCGGTGCTCATGAGTCAGCTCCGCCGCGCAGCACCTCGACCGCGCGTGCGAACGCGGCCTCGATCGTGGCGTCGACGACGGACCCGGCCTGCTCCGCCACGGCGTCGCCGGGGCGCACCGACGGGTCGGCGACGAGTCGCACCTGATGGCCTTCGAAGAGGTCGCCGGTCGGCGTACGAGTGATGACGTCGTCGAGCAGCGCGAGGTCAGAACCGTTGAGCCGCACCGTGACGAGGGTGTCAGTCGGCAGCGGGCGCAGCGCTCGCCGCAGCGCCGACTGAGCCGCGGCGTCGACCACGGTGAGCTCGGCTCCCACGATCACGCGGGCCAGCGCGAGCGCCGCGTCGAGCACGGCGTCCGCGACGTCGTCCACCGTCGGCGCCACGGCCTGCAGCAGCTGGGACGTTGCACGGTCGAGTGCGGCGATCGCGGTGCCGACGGCGGCCTGCGCCGTTGCGGCCGTTCGCTCGTGCTGCTGCACCAGCGCTTCCTGCACGGCTTCGGCCTGAGCCGCAGCCGCCCGGCTGCCACTTGACCACCCCTCGGCATAGCCCAGCGCCCGGGCGGCTTGGCGCTCGTCTCGGACGTCGACGCCGCCTGCTGAGAGCGGCGCGAACTGGCGCGGGCTAGCTGACGAAGTCATCGTCACTCCCCCGGCGCAGGATGATCTGACCGCTCTCCTCGAGCGAGCGGATCACCTGCACGACCTTCGCCCGTGCCTCCTCGACCGCCGAGACCCGCTGCGGGCCGAGCAGCTCGATCTCCTCGAGCAGGTTCTCGCGGGCGCGCTCCGAGACGTTGCTGAGCACCTTCTCGCGCACGACCTCGGTGACGCCCTTGAGGGCCACGGCGAGGTCTCCGGTCTCGACCTGACGCAGCACGAGCTGCACGCCGCGGTCCTCCAGCGTGGTGATGTCCTCGAAGACGAAGAGCTTGGCGCGCACGGCCTCGGCCAGCGCGGCGTCCTTGCGCTCGAGGTTCTCGAGGATGATGCGCTCGGTGGCCGGGTCGGCCCGGTTGATGAGGTCGACAAGTGGCTGCACCCCGCCCACAGCGGCGGCGTTGCGGCCAGGCGTCAGCACCGTCGAGGTCTGGCGCTCCAGCACCTCCGCGACGACGCGCACCATCTCGGGATTGGTGCGTTCCATCGTGCCGATCCGGTGCGCCACCTCCACCTGCGTCTCCGCGGGCAGGCCGGAGAGGATCACCGACGACTGGTCGAGCTGCAGGTGTGCGAGCACCACGGCGATCACCTGGGGGTGCTCGCCGCTGAGGAAGTTGACGAGCGTCCGCGGGTCGGCGTCGGCGAGGAACGCGAACGCGTCCGTGGCGTGGGCCTTGGCGAGCCGGTCGATGACCGCTGACGCGCGCTCGGCGCCGAACGACGCTGCGAGCAGGTCGTGCGCCACCTCGACGCCGCCACCCGCACCGGTGTGGCCGGTGCCCACGGCCTCCTGGAACTCGCGCAGGACGGCGTCGACGACGTCGGCCTGCACCGAGCGCAGGCGCACGATCTCGGTCGCGACCTCCTCGATCTCGGCCTCGCGAAGCTGCGACAGCACGGGCGCGGAGTGCTCGCGGCCGAGCTGCATGATGAGCACTGCGGCCTTCTGCGCTCCGGTGAGGGACGCGGCGGCGTTGGGCTGCGGCGGGATCGCCGGGACGGGCGTGGCGGGGCTGGTCATGGCGGTGGTGAGGGCGTCGGCGGGAGTCGTCATGGCGCTCAGCTCCGGCGGTCCGCGAGCCAGCCGCGCAGCAGCTCGGCCACTTCGTCAGGCTGGCGCTCCACGAGCGCGAGCACGTCGTCCTTACGTCGCTGCGGCGTCACGGGAGCAGCGCCGCCGGCCGCCTCGAGAGCCGGCACCTGCTCCGCCCCGTCGATCGCGCGGCGCTGACCCGGCAGGGCGAGCGCGGCCTCGCGCTGCTCCATGAGGTCGAGTCGGACGAGCTCCTCGGCCGAAACCGCCCCGCGCTTCTTGCGGCGCGACATCCAGATGAGCAACAGCAGCACCGCGATGCCCAGGATGATGAGCGCCTGCTTGGCCCAGCCGATCAGCTGCGCCTTCTGCTGCGCCGCCTCGGCCTTCTTCAGCTCGGCGGCCGCGGTCTTGGCGGTGCTCGTGTCGAACGGCAGGCTGGTGACGTTGAGCGTGTCACCACGGGTGGTGTCGATGCCGGCGGCCGTGCTGATGGCGCTCTCGAGCTTGGTGAGGTCGACGCCGGTCGCCTTGGTGTCGACGACCACGGAGACCGACTGCCGCACAACGCTTCCGGGCGTCGCGCTCTTCTTCTCGGTGACCTTCGACTCGGCGTTGTTGGTCGTCGTCGTGGTCTTGTCGTACTTGCCGGTGCCGCTGCTGCCGCTGGGCACGGCGATGTTGTCGGTGCCGAGCACGCCACTGGCCGCGCCGCCACCGCCGGAGTAGGTCTCCTTGGTGGTCGTCGTGGCGAGGGGCTTGGCCTGCGGGTCGGTGTAGACGCGCTCGGTGGTGGTGTCGATGGTGTCGAACTGCAGGGTCGCGTTCACCTGCGCCACAGCGCGACCGGGGCCGACGATCTTGTCGAGCACCGACTGCAGCTGCGACGCCTGACGCGACTCGTAGTCGGCGGTCATCTGGTCGCGGCTGGTGCCGCCGACGCCCACTGAGCCCGGTCCACCCTTGGTGGACAGCAGGTTGCCCTTGCCGTCGACGACCGTGACGTCCTCGGGGCTCATGCCCTCGATGCTCGAGGCCACGAGGTGGACGACCGACTGCACCTGCTGGTCGTTCAGCTGGACGCCGGGCTTCATGCCGACCAGCACCGAGGCGCTCGGCTTGCTCTGCTCGTCGAGGAAGACGTCCTTGGCCGGGATCGCGAGGTGCACGACCGCCGTGCTGACCCCGTCGATGGCCTGCACCGTCTTGGCCAGCTCGCCCTCGAGGGCCCGCTGGTAGGTCACCTGCTGCTGGAACTGCGACGCGGTGACGCCCTGCTGGTCGAGCAGCGAGTAGCCGCCCTCGCTCGACGCCGGGAGCCCGGCGCCCGAGAGCTTGACGCGCTCGGTGTAGACCACGTCGTTCGGCACGAGCACGGTGCTGCCGCCGTCCGCGAGCTTGTACTTCACGCCGTCACCGTCGAGCTTGTCGACGATCGCGCTGGCGTCCGAGCCCGCGAGGTTGCTGAACAGCGGTGCGTACGTCGGCGCGCTGGCCCAGCGGAAGAACGCCAGGCCGGCGATCACGACACCGACGAGCAGCAGCACGCCGATGACGCGCTGGGCCACCGTGAAGGCGGCAAGCTGCTTCTGCAGACGCTGCAGCGTCTGGTTCATCGCTCGAGGCATCAGCCCTGCATCCTCATGATCTCGTTGAACGCCTCGAGGGCCTTGTTGCGCAGCGTCACCGTGAGCTCGGTGGTGAGCTCAGCCTGGGTCGCGGCGATCATGTAGTCGTGGACGTCCTTGAGGTCGCCCGTGGCGGCCTGGACGCCGAGCTGGTCAGCGTGCGACTGGACGTCCTGCACGTTCTGCAGACCACCGGCGAGCGCCTGCGCGAAGCCGCTGCCGTCGGTGGCTGCCGACGCGGTGGCGCCGGCGGCGCCCGCCGTGGGCAGCGAGACCGCCGACGCGAGCGAAGCCGCGCCGATCGCGGGGACGCTCATCAGCCACGACCCAGCTGCAGCGCGGCCTGGTAGGCCTCGCGAGCGCGGTCGACGACGCTGAGGTTCGCCTGGTACCCGCGCTGGGCCATGATCAGCTGGCCCATCTGCTGGCCGAGGTCGATGTCGGGGTAACGCACGTAGCCTCCGGCGTCGGCGAGCGGGTGGGTCGGGTCGTAGACGAGCCGGCCCTGGGCGCTGCCGAGGGCCACGCCGCCGACCTGCACGCCCTCGTCCATCGCCGTCGCGATGATGGACTTCTGCTGGTACGCGGCCTGCGATGTCGACGTCACGTTGTTCATGTTGGCGATGTTGTCGCTCACCGCGTCGAGCCACTTGCGGTAGACGGCGACGCCAGACTGCGCGATCCCGAGCGCCTCGAAGATCGGCATCAGACGGCCTTCATCGACGCGCGCAGGATGCTGAAGTCGTGGTCGACGGCGCGCAGCGTCAGCTGGTAGCGCAGGTTCGTGTCGACGCTGCTCAGCGTCTCGGTGTCGAGGTTCACGTTGTTGCCGTCGAGCCGCGTGGGCTCCAGCGAGGTCTGGGCCACCGGCGAGGCGAAGCCGCTACCGGACTCGACCGCCTGACGCAGGTCGTCCTCGAAGCTGACGCGCGTGGCGTGGTAGCCAGGCGTCTGGACGTTCGCGATGTTGTCCGCGATGGCTCGCTGCCGGGCCGACAGGCCGGTCAACGCGCTGTGCAGCGCCACGCTCGTGACGTCGTTGAACACGGATTACCACCCAAGGGGTCGCCGAGGCGTCAGGCCAATCCGTGGCCGGGGGTGAGCGATCCGTGCTCGCTAGTTCCTTCGTCGCTGTGCGTCACCACTTGAGCCCTGCAGGACAACCGTTTTCACGTTTCCCCGATTGGCTCAGCAGCCGTCACCGTGAGCGATGCCATCACGGTGCGCGACGGCCAGCGGTTCAGACCGCGGCGTCCACGAAGAGCGGCGGGGTGGGCTGCGAGGGCGCCATGCGGCGGCTCAGCTCGAGCTGCTGGCGCGACCGCACGGCGGCCTGCGCGACGTCCTCGATGACTCGCAGCTGGCGAGCGAGGACAGCCTCGGCCCGCTCCTGCAACGACTCCGGCAGCCGGCCGAGTCCGGCGGGCGGGGTCCACGAACCCAGCGCCTCGACGGCACCCGCGGTGGGGCCGCCCCGCGACGCGGCGAGCAGCGCCTCCGCGGCGTCGAGGTCGAGGTCGAGCAGGGTCAGAGCGGCCTCCCACTCGGCGCGCCAGCTGCGCTCGTCGTCGTCCTGCTCGGCGAGGTGCACGACGTCAGGCCGTCGCACCGATGAGCGGCGCGGCCGCGGGTGCCCCTGCACCCTTGGTGAGCGCCTCGGTCCACGCGTCACGCAGGGGCTCGACGACGGCGAGGCACCCAGCGGTGCGCTGCGGGTCGAGCTGAACGTTGGCCGCGATGAGCTCGCGAATCAGCCAGCGGTAGAGGCTGGCCAGACCGGCGCCGCCCTCCCACGCGTCGACGTCGAGGCTCGACAGCAGCTCGGCGATGATGTCCTGCGCGTGGGCGAGCTGCTCGTTCGCGGCCTCGCGGTCACCGTCGAGCTGCGCCTGCCGGCCACGCGCGAGGTCGAGCACGAGCCGGTCGTAGAGCATGACGACGAGCTTGGCCGGAGAGGCGGTGGCGGCGGCCTCGGACCCGTAGCGGCCCGCGGCGCGCTGGTAGGCCTGGTTGGTGCCGTAGGTGGGCAACGTCACTGGGAGCCTCCGGTGTTGCTCATCTGGTTGATCTGCCCAGCCAGCCACGTCGACTGGTTCTTGAGCTTGCCGAGCGCCATCTCGAGCGCCGAGTACTGGCGCTGCAGGGCCTCCTTGCGACTGGCCAGCCGGACGTCCCAGTCGGAGATGCGGTCGGTGAGGGTCTTGATGGTCGAGTTGCGCCCGTCGATCGCGCTCGCGATGGTTCCGGTGCTGTCGCTCGCGGACTTGGCCAGTGCCTGCACGGTGTCGGCGAAACCGGTACCGCCCGTGGCCGCGGTCGTGAACTTCGCCTGCGTACCAACCGGGTCTGCGGCCAGGGCATCGGTGAACTTGGCCGGGTCGAAGGTGATGATGCCGTCCTTGTTGACGCCGATCCCGACCGTCGACAACGACGTCCCGCCGACACCTGAGGTGACCTTGCTGAGCAGCTGGCTGGTGAGCTGGCGCATGAGGCTGTCGCCGGCAAGTGCGCCGCCGCCGGTGCGCTTGCCATCGGCACCCATGGTCCCCTGCGAGCTCACGTTCGAGATGCCCGTGAGCGCGAGGTTGGCGGCGGTGACGAGTGCCTGCACTGCGTCTGCGATCGACGAGGTGTCGGTGTTGACGTTGACGGTGACGTCGCTGACCTTGCCCGTGACCTTGAGCGTCACTCCTGGCAGCACACCCTCGATCGTGTTGCTCGCCGAGGTGATGTCGTAGCCCGACGTGGGGTCGCCGACGTGGAGCACAGCGTCCTGGGCGGTGGTGACGTCGCTGAACGACAGGCTCGTGAGCGGCTGACCGTCCGCGCGCGCCAGCGCGAAGGTGTTCGCCGCGCCGGTCGAGGTGGCGGTGAGCTGCAGCCGGTACTGGCCGGGCGACACCTGGACGGCCGCGGCGCGGACGCCGGCGTCCTTGGTGCCGTTGATGGCGTTGACCAGGGACTGCAGCGAACCGTCGGCCGGCTTGTGCACGGCGACGGTCTTGGCGGTCGATCCGGAGCCGAGGTGGAACTCGAGGCCCGGGTCGGTGATCGCTGAGGTGTCGGTGAGCGATGAGAACGTCTGGCCGCTGATGCTCGACTGGGCCGCCGCGAGCTGGGTGACCGAGAAGGTCACCGAGCCACCGAGCGCGCCAGAGGCGGCGGTCGCTGTGACGGAGCTCGACGAGGAGCTGGCCTTGGCCGCACCCCAGGTGGCCGCCTGCTGCAGCTTCTCCGCGGCGCTCTGCAGGCTCGAGAAGCGGGTGTTCACCGACTGCAGC
Source organism: Angustibacter sp. Root456 (assembly GCF_001426435.1). Lineage (NCBI taxonomy): Bacteria > Bacillati > Actinomycetota > Actinomycetes > Kineosporiales > Kineosporiaceae > Angustibacter > Angustibacter sp. Root456. Next base: position 21,277 of record NZ_LMER01000001.1, read on the forward strand.
GCGCTCAGCGCGGACTGCTCGGTGGTGAGTGAGGTCTTGAGGCGGTTCTGCGGCACGGCCTCGACCTGCATCAGCTGGCTGATGATGCCGGTGGTGTCCAGGCCGCTGATCAGCCCGTCGACGGTGGTCGCCACGTCGCCTCCTTCGCTTCCTGGTCGGTGACGCAAGGCGGGCGGGTCCTGAGGGACCCNCTCAGCCGAGGAGCTTGAGCACCGACTGCTGCGACGAGTTCGCCTGGGCGAGCATCGACGTGCCGGCCTGCTGCAGGATCTGCGCCCGGGTGAACTGGGTCATCTCCTGAGCCATGTCGGTGTCGCGGATCTGGCTCTCCGACGCCGACAGGTTCTCCACGGTGACGTTGAGGTTGTTCACCGTGTGCTCGAAGCGGTTCTGCAGAGCACCGAGCTTGCCACGAGCGGTCGACACCGTCTTGATGGCGCTGTCGATGCTCGCGATCGCCGACGTGGCGCCGCTCTGGGTCGACAGGTCGACCGAGTTCAGGCCCAGGCCACCCGCGCCGAACGAGTCCTTGTTGCTGGCGGCGATGGCCTCGGCACCCGTGGACGTGCCGGTGGTGAGGCCGGAGGCCGCACCGGAGGCGCCGTTGTCGACCGACGTGATCTCCAGGGTGGAGGTCGCCCCGTCGTTCGTCCCCGCCGAGGTCAGCGTGAAGCTCTGCGTGGCAGCGTCGTAGGTCGCGTCCAGGCCGGACGCCGCACCCAGAGCCGTGGCGATCGCAGTACCGGCCGCGTCGCTGTCGGCCGCAGCCGACTGGTCGGTCGAGTAGGTGAACGTCTGCTCGGCGCCACCGTCCACCTTGTACTTCACCACGAGGGCGTTGCCCGCGGCGCTGAAGTCCTGGTTGAGCGCGCTGGCTGCGCTGCTCGTCGTGGACGCCTTCGTGGCCCCAGAGGCCGTGACGGCCGCACCACCGGAGGCCACCGCGACGTTGATGGTGTCGCCGCCCTGGTAGCCGACCTGGAAGTCCTTGGCGAACGAGCCGTCGAGCAGGTTGACGTTGTTGAACGTCGTCTTGTCCGAGATCCGGTTGAGCTCGGACTTGAGCGCCTTGGCCTCCTCGTTGATGGCGCCACGGGAGTTCGAGTCGTTGCTGCCGTTCGCGGACTGCACAGCCAGGTCACGCATGCGCTGCAGGATCGCGGTGCTCTCGTTGAGGGCGCCGTCAGCGGTCTGCACGACGTTGATGCCGTCCTGAGCGTTGCGGACGGCGACCTTCAGGCCACCGATCTGCGAACGCAGGCCCTCGGAGATCGAGAGGCCAGCGGCGTCGTCAGCCGCGCGGTTGATGCGGAAGCCGCTGGACAGCTTCTCCAGCGACTTGCTCATCTGCCCGTCGGTGACCGACAGGTTGCGGTAGGCGTTCTGCGCCGCGATGTTCTGGTTGATCCGAAGACCCATGATGCTTGCTCCTCCGTGAGTTTCTGGACGGCGCCCGTCCGTGGGCTGCCACCCGCCAGTTCGGCGGGTCGGCGGTGGGGCTGAGGGTTTTTGGTTAGGCCGTCAGGGTGACGTCGCCGGTGAGGTCGGTGACCGGCTCGCCCGCTCGCTGGGCCGGCACCTTCGCCGCGGCGAAGGCCGCCACCTGCGCGTAGTAGGCGCTCCGCCGGCGGGCGACCACGCCGTCGGGACGCTCGGGCACGGCCACCTTCTCGGGGTCGAGGTGGGTGTTCATGCCGTCGCGCAGCAGCGTGAGCGCCTCGGCGCGCAGCTGCGACACCCGCGACTCGGTGACGCCCAGCTGGGCGGCGATCTCGGCCATCGGCCGCTCGCCCAGGAAGTACTGCTCGACGACGACGCGCAGCCGCTCGGGCAGCGCCTGCACGGCGGCCGTGAGGTAGCGGATGCGCTCGGCCTGCACGACGTACTGACCGGCGTCCACCTGGTGCATGCCGGGAGACAGGTGCTCGTCGGCCGAGCCGGTGCTCTCGACGAGCTGGTCGAGGCTGACGACGACGCTGCGGTGCAGGTCGGTGCGCGCCGACGACACCGAAGCCAGGTCGACCTCCAGCTCACGCGCCAGCTCGGCGTCGCTCGGCCAGCGGCCGAGCTCGGCGGCCAGCCGGTCCTCGGCGCGCGCCATCGAGCGGGCGCGGCTGCGGACCGAACGGGTGGCCCAGTCGGCGGCTCGTAGCTCGTCGACCAGCGCACCGCGGATCCGCGTGCGGGCGTAGTGCCCGAACGGGACGCCGGTCGACGCGTCGTACGCACGCGCCGCCTTCACCAGCGCGAGCTGGCCGGCGGAGACGAGGTCGTCACGCTGCACGTGCTGGGGCACCCGCCCGAGGATCTCGGACACGAGGTAGCCCACCACCGGAAGGTGCTGGCGGACCAGGTCGCGTTGCGAGTCGTCGAGCGGCGCGTCGGAGGTGCGGTCCTCCAGCCCTGGGGTGGACGAGGACGGATCGCGCGGCTGCATGCAACGGTCTTCGTCCTGGCATCGCGTGACCTGTAGCGTCCAGAAGAGCGGTGTGGGTGATTACCTCAGGTCACAGTCTGTGCAGCCGATGAGATGTCAGACGGAGAGGTGCTCCGGCGGGAGGTAGTCCGATGGGCCTTGCAGAGGTCTCGACGGTCCTGTGGACCGAGCGCGAGCTCCTCGAGCTGCTGCTGTTCAAGCTCGAGGAGGAGCAGCTCGTACTCGCGAGCGGGCGCACCCGCTGGCTTGCCCACGCCACGCGCGAGGTCGAGATGATCATCGAGCAGATTCGCGGCGCCGAGCTGGCGCGCGCCGTCGCCGTCGACGAGCTGGCCGCCGAGCTGGGCCTGCTGCCCGGCCCCAGCCTCACCGCGTTGGCCGACGCCGCCGACGCGCCGTGGGACGACATCCTGCGCGACCACCGCCAGGCGTTCCTGTCGCTCACCGACGAGATCAGCAGCATCTCCAAGTCCAACCGCGAGCTGCTCGGCACCGCCGCGCGCACCAGCCGCGAAGCCCTCATGGGCGTCGAGACGCACGCGGCGCAGACGTACTCCCCCGACGGCCGCAAGAGCCGCCCCACGCCGTCCACCCGAGTCATCGACCGGGCGCTGTGAGGCGACGATGAGCAGCACGTTCTCGGGGCTCAGCACGGCCCTCAACGCCCTCATGGCACAGCGCGCCGGGCTGACCGTGACGGGCCAGAACATCGCCAACGCGAACACCGCGGGCTACAGCCGCCAGCGGGCGGAGCTCGCGGCGCTCGGAACGCCGTCGCAGGTCGGCTTCAACGCGAGCGCGCTCATCGACCGCGTCGGCAGCGGCGTCACGGTCGACTCGCTGCGCCGGCTGGCCGACGTCTTCGTCGACGCCCGGCAGCGCGACGCGCACGCCAACGCGTCGTACACACAGGCCCAGGCGACGGCGTTCAGCCAGATCGAGAACATCCTCGGTGAGCCGTCCGACACCGGACTGTCGAAGGACCTCGCGGCCTTCTGGAGCTCGTGGCAGGACCTCGCGAACGCCCCCGACTCCATCCCCGCGCGCCAGGCCGTGATGAGCAACGCGACGTCGGTGGCCGGCACACTGCGCCGCGGACGCGACGCGCTCGACGCCGCCTACACCGACACGCGTAGCCACCTCGACACGCTCGCGACCGAGGTCAACACCACGGCCCAGGGTGTCGCCGCCCTCAACGACAAGATCCGCATCGCCGGTGCGAGCGGTGACCCGGCGAACGAGCTCATCGACCAGCGCGACCAGATGGTGCTGCGGCTTTCCGAGCTCGTCGGGGCACGCAGCACGGCGAACGACGACGGCACCGTCAGCCTCTCGGTCAGCGGCGTCACGATCGTGTCGTCGACGAAGGCGTACGCCCTCCAGGTCGCCGACGGCACCTCGATCGACTCGCTGTCGTCCGCCCCTTTGAAGCTCACGTGGACCAACGGCGCGGCCGCGACGCTGACCTCCGGCGAGCTCGGTGGCCTCGTCGACTCGCTCCGGTCGACCTACCCGGACGCCGCAGCCGGCTACGACCAGGTGGCGTCGACGCTGGGGTCGACCGTCAACGCCATCCACGCGACCGGTCAGGACCTCGACGGTGACTCCAGCGCCCCGGGTGCGTTCTTCACCGGGACGACGGCGTCCACGCTCGCCGTCGCGTTCACCGACCCGCGCAAGGTGCGCGCCGCCGTCGCGAATCCGTCCGGCACACCGAGTCTCGACAGCTCGATCGCTGACCAGATCGGCCAGCTCGCGACGTCCACGACCGGCGCCGACGCCCGCTGGAGCGCGTTCGTCGCCGCCACCGGCGTCGCGTCCGCCTCGGCGCAGAACCAGGTGACGGTGCACGCGGCCATCAGCCAGAACGCCGACGGCGCCCGCCAGTCGGTCTCCGGCGTCAGCCTCGATGAGGAGATGTCGAACATGCTGATGTACCAGCGCGCCTACGAGGGTGCGGGCCGCATGATGACCGCCATCGACCAGATGCTCGACACGCTGATCAACCGCACCGGACAGGTAGGTAGGTGACGATGCGCATCACCCAGACGTCCATCGCGGCCTCGACGCTCGCGAACCTCCAGTCGAGCCTCCAGCGCAGCTCACGGCTGCAGGAACAGCTCAGCAGCGGCAAGGTGATCAACCGGGCTTCGGACTCGCCGTCCGGCACGGTGTCGTCACTGGCGCTTCGCACGCAGATCGGTGCCAACGAGCAGTACTCCCGCAACGCGAACGACGCCAAGGCGTGGCTCGGCACCGCCGACAGCACCCTGCAGTCGGTGAACTCGCGCCTCCAGCGGGTGCGCGAGCTGACGCTGAGCGCCTCCTCGACCGGCAACATGGACGTGAACTCGCGCCAGGCGCTCGCCGCTGAGGTCACGAGCCTGCGCTCGGAGCTCATGGGGCTGGCCAACACCACCTACGCGGGCCGGCCGATCTTCGGTGGCACCACCAGCGGCTCGCAGGCCTTCGACCCGACGACCTACACCTACGTGGGTGACGGCGGGTCCGTCGTCCGGCGGCTCGACGCTCGTAGCACGGTCGACGCCGCCGCGAGCGGTACCGCGGTCTTCGGCGACGGTGCCACCTCGGTGTTCACGCTCCTCGACGACATCGCCGCTCACGCCGTCGGTGACACCAGCCAGCTCGCCGGCGACCTCACCAAGCTCGACTCGCGCAGCCAGCAGGTGCTCCAGACGCTCACGGACGTCGGCGTGCGCTACAACCGCGCCGAGGCCGCGGCCACGACGGCCGACAACACGGTGCTGTCACTGCGGACCACGTTGTCGGGGGTCGAGGACATCGACCTGCCGAAGACGATCATGGACCTGCAGCTGCAGCAGACCACCTACCAGGCCGCCTTGTCGGCGACCGCGAAAGTGCTGCAACCTTCTCTGATGGACTTCCTGCGATGAGCCCGGAGGGCACAGCACCAATGGACGACGACCGCGTGATCGAGTTCGCCGATGCGCTTCCCGGCCTGCCGGGGATGTCGCGCTGCCTGCTGGTCGAGCTCGGCGACTCCGGCTCGCTGTTCCGGCTGCGCTCGGTGATCGACCCCGACCTGCAGCTCGTCGTGGCCGCGCCGTCGGTGTTCTTCGCCGACTACGCGCCCGAGATCGACGACGAGACGGCCGCCCTCATCGGCCTCGAGCGGGCCGAGGACGCGCTGCTGCTCGTGGTCGTCACCGTCGGGGCCTCGCTGGCCGAGTCGACGGCGAACCTGCTGGCGCCCATCGTGGTCAACCAGGTGACCCGGCGCGCCGTGCAGGTCGTGCAGCCCTCGCCGGACCTGCCGCTGCAGGCCCCGCTCGTCGCCGCCTGACCTCTCCCCTTCCGCCACCCAGGCCGCTTTCCGCCGCCCTGGCCGTCTTGCGCTCTGCCGCAGCGGCCTGGGCGGCGGAAAGGTCAGCGGTCGCCGTCGACCCGGTGCTCTCCGCGGGCCGATGCGGCGCGCTCCGTGTCGCCCTCTCGCAGGTCGACCTCGCCGTCCACGCGGTGGTGGCCGTCGTGCTGCGCGCCCTCCGCCAGCGCCTGCTCCTGCGGCGCGGGCGCGTCGGGGTCGAGCTCGTCAGCGCGGCGGATGTGCTCGTGCATCTCCTCGCGCGTCTGCGTCGCGTGCTCGACCCGCTCGTGGGCCTCGGCCTGCAGCTGCTGGGCCTGGGCCATCTTGGCGTCCGCCTCGGCCTGCGCACGCCGTGCCTGCGCCTGCGCCTGCGCCGCCTCGGCCTCGCGCCGCATGACATCAGCGCGCTGTGAGTCCGCGCGTTCGCGCAGCTCCTGGGCCTCGGTGCGACGCGCCTCGGTGCGGCGCTTGCCCATCATCGTCGCGGCGACGAAGGCGATCACCGCGATCACGACGATGGCGATGACGATCCACAGGATGGTCGTGCCGTCCATGTCCGGGCTCCTTGTGGGTTGGTGGTCCCCGATCACCCGTGATCGTGGGCGCGCTCGACCCGCCCCGCAACCGGAGGCGGCTGCCGCGCGGGCTCGCTAGTCCTTCTCCTCCCAGTCGAGGGCACGAGCCGAGACCAGAGTCAGCCCGTGCTCGTCGCCGTCGTCGACGTCCCCGACGTCGAGCACCTCGTGCGCGATCTTGCGGCCCTTCGCGTCGCCGCTCTTCTCGTTGTCGGCCTCGATCGTGAACTGCAGGACGAGGTGGTCGACGACGTCCTCACCAAGCACCTTGGGTGCTGGGTCCGGCAGGACGTCATCACGCTGAGCAAGCAGCGACTCGACGTCCACACGGCGCTCTGATCCGCCGTCCAGGGCGGCGTGGGCTTCAACCAGGTACCTAGTCATGGTTCCGAGCATGGCGCTGGGTCGCCCTCTCTGCACGCGGGCGAAGGTCCCGCCGGCCGGGGCCGACGCGTAGGCACGCCGGGACCTCGTGCCCTGCCACGTCGGCTCGCGAGCCCCTGCACTGGAACTCGAGTGTTCTGCGGGAGCGGTGAGGTGAACCGTGCGACTCAAGCCACTGACGATCGGTACGGCGTTGGCCCTGGCTCTGGCTCTGGCCGGTCTGGAAGGAACTGCCGACGCCGCCGGCGCTCAGCCCCGCAGAGAGGGCAGCAGCGCGACGCCGAGCATCGTCACCCCGACGACCACGGCGACGACCACGGCGACGACCTCGGCGACGACCTCGGCGACGACCTCGCAGAACAGCGCGACCGCACGATCGAGTCTCACGCCCACGACCGCGAGCCCGACGAGTTCATCCGATCCGGCACCCGCGCAACCTCGCGCCAGCATCGACTCGTTCGACTGCGCTCAGGAGTTCGCGACCATCACCCTCGACAACCGTGACGTATCCACACCGACCACCTTCTACGTCTTCCGACTCAGGCCCGCGACAGAGGACGAGCCTGAGTCATGGGGTCCGGATTCGCTTCAAGTGGAGCCGGGCGGCATTGCTGTGGAGCACCCGGCCATCCACCACAACGCCTACAACGCTCTGTCGGTCGAGCTCGAAGACGGGACAAAGCTCGCTCAGCAGGACCGTGTGCTGTGTGGCCAGATCCTGCACTACCGGAAGGCGTCGGTGTCTGTGGATGACGTCAACTGCGCATCACGGACCGTCGCGGTGACGATCGACAACACCGCTGCGCCAGCGCATTCAACACGGTTCAACATCTCTGACTACCACTTCGACGACATGCTGTTCCCCGACCCATCCCGCTTCAACTGGTACGTCGCCGTTCCGGAGGGATCGAGGCGGGTCTTCACCGTTCCGCTGAGTCGTCTCACGGACGGCGTAGTGCACGTCGCCGAAGACGGCTTTCACTTCCCGTGGCTCGTCTACGAGCACCGAGTGGGCCGCCCCTGCACGGGAGCGGCCAGCGTCGGCCCGGTGAAGAACGGCCAGTATCTCGCCGCCACCGGCGGGGTCAGTCGTGCGGCCCTGGCAGTTGCCGTGATCCTGCTCGCCTTGGGCGGCCTGGTGCTCCTCGGCGCTCGGACGGCGCTGCGTCGGCCCGGTCGACACTGAGTGGTGGGGCTGAAGTGGTGAGCGGACGTGGTGAGCTGAAGTGGTGAGCTGAAGTGGTGAGCTGAAGTGGTGAGCTGAGCTGAAGTGGTGGGGCGGGTGGGGCTCGAACCCACGACCGACGGATTATGAGTCCGCTGCTCTGACCGGCTGAGCTACCGCCCCCGGGCGTAGCGCTTGCCGACAGTACCGCCGCCCGCAGGTTCGCCGCCGACACCACCGCCGCCGAGATCCGGCGAAACGCTGCAGACAGGCCTCACGGACGGGCAGTATCCGTCTGCGTGAGCGTCGACCAGGTCACCCCCATGCTCGGGCTCGTGGCGCTGGTCGCCCTGTGGTCGGCGCTGGTGGCGGTCAACCAGCGCAACGATCGCGGAGCCCTCGAGCGCCGGAAGCTCGACAGACTCTACGGTTGGCTGCTCGTCGAGATGGGCGAGTTCGAAGCCGCCGGCGGTCGGGTGCACGAGCTCTCGGACGCCGCTGCTGCGGTGCGGCGACAGCTGCGACGCACCTGGCTCGGCCCCTTCGCCCTGGCCGCGGTCGCCGTCGCGCTGCAGGTCGTCCTCGGCTTCGCACCGTGGATCGTCGCCGCGGCACTCGCGGGCTTCGTCTTCGTCAGCGGCGCCCTCACCTGGGGCGTGGCCGGGATCTTCGGCATCACCGACGCGGAGGGCTCGAAGACCCGCGCGCACTCACTCGCCCTGCTCGGCGCCACCGTCGTCAAGGCGTTCCTCGTCGGCGCCGGCGTCCTCACGGCGTACGCCGGCGTCGCGGCCGTCAACCGAGGCGCCTGGGCACGCGGGCTGGGCCTCGACCTGGCGGCCTACCTGCTGGTCACCTACTGCTACCTACCCGCCCTGTGGGTCGACCGCCTGAGCCGCCGCGGCCGCGTCGTCGACTTCGCCCAGGGCACTGGCGCCGACAGCATCCTGTTCCTGCGCTCGTTCGCCGACGACGACTTCCGGCTCTTCACACCAATGGCCTCCTTCGGCCCGCGGTTCCGCTTCGTGCCGGGTCGCCGGCGCTTCGAGGAGTTCCTGGCGACCGCGCTGCACAACAGCGGGCGGCTGGTAGCCATCGGTCGCCCCGACGAGAAGCTGCCCGCTCTCGGCGCGGCGCGGTCGTACTGGTCTCACGACGACTGGCAAGCGGCGATGCAGGCGACCGCAAGTCGTAGCCGCGCCATCATGGCGATGGCCGGGCGCACCGACAGCCTCGCGTGGGAGATGCAGCAGCTCAACGAGCTGCGCGTGACGCGCAAGTCGCTCATCCTCTTTCCCCCCGACGGCGAGGAGGGAACGCTGGAACGGCATCGCACGATCGTCGACGCGCTCGGCGTCCCCGACCACCTGCGCCTGCCCGACGTTCTCGCGGTGAGTCTGCTCGCCATGACGTTCGACGACACCGGCCGCCCGATCTACTACACCGCGTGTGGCCGCGACTGGTCGGCCTACACCGCCACCGTCATGCACCACGCCATCACCCTGCGCGGCCACCTACGCCATGAGGACGATCGCTCCATCCGGCGCACCATCGCGAACGTCGAGGACCCGTTCCACCAGGCCGCCTACGACCTCGGCGGTCACCGCGGCCGACGGGCCGCCCGGGCCACGCTGGCGAGCGCGGCCGCATCGCTGGACGACACGCCGGCCACGATCGTTGGCTGGGCCTGGGCCCAACTCGAGATCGACAAAGACCCAGCCGGAGCGCGACGCATCCTGCTAGGGGCGGCCGACGAGCACCCCGCAGATGAGCTGATCCGCCGCGCGTTGGACACGCTCGCCGACATCGAGGCCGGTCGCAGCCGCCCACGCGCCCTGCTGCACGCCCCGCAACCGGTCGACGCACCCGACCTCGCGCACACCCTCGTGCACGGTCACTCGAAGCTCAGCTTGCACGCGCGCGCGCTGTTCAGCCGAGCCATGGTCGCCTCCGCCGCGAAGTGGGAGGGCTGGGACGCCGACGAGGCACTGAAGCTGGTCGAGCAGGCCCGGCGCCTCGCCGCGGCCGACGACCAGAAGACCGCGGTGGCCGCGGCGGACGTCTGGGCTGCGGACGCCCTGCTGCACCTCGGGCGGCTCGACGAGGCGCGCGAGCGCTTCTCGCAGGTGAGCCGGCTGACCCGGGCGCCGCGCACCGAGGTGGCGGTCGGCCTCCCCTTCCTCGACCCGCGGCACCTGGTCGACGACGCTCTGGTCGGCCTGCGCACGATCGCCGCTCGGGGCGACGACGAGGCCTCGACGGTCGAGGCGGCGAAGCGCGTGCGCGACTTCCGCGCAGAGGTCGGCTTCGCCGAGGGTGCAGCGCACGCCACCAGCTGGCTGGCCGAGCATCACCTGCAGCGAGGTGAGCCCACCGAGTCCGTGCCGTGGGGGCGCCTTGCCGCCACCGAGTACGAGGAGCTGGGGCTGAAGCTGCCGTACGCCGACACCGCCGTCCAGCTGGCAGTGGCACTCAACCACGTGCAGACCCATGCCGAAGCGCGGACGTGGGCGGAACGTGCGGCCGCTGCGGCGGACGTCGTCGAGGACCCGGATCTCGGGTCACGGGCCCGGTTCGAGCTCGCCCGCGCCGACGCCGGTCTGGGCTCGTCGCAGGATGCAGCAACCGGCTTCGCCGCCGTGTTCACTTCCAACCTGGAGCGCCACCCGTCGTGGGCCCGCGCCAGCATGATCCGGCTCGGCGAGCTGGACCCCGTCGCTGCAGCCCCCTTGGCGCACGCAGCGGCGAACGCCGACCTCACCTTCTACGGCCCCGAGGCCACGGCTCGGCTCGTGGCCGCCGCCGATGCGGCGCCTGATGACGAGCTCGCGGCCACCTGGCGTGCTGCCGCGGTCGACATCGCGCTGCGGTGCCTGACCGACGACGACATCGAGCCCGGGGACGCCCAACGGTGCTGGCGCTTGGTGGCTGACGCCGTCATCTCCGCACCCGACGACCAGCCGGCCGCCCTGGTCGAGGCGGTGGGGGCCGGCGTCCCCCGCCTGTCGCGCGCCGCCGCACGCGAGGCGTGGGGGCTGCTGTACCACCTGAACAAGGCGTCGAGGCACGCCACCGCAGGCGCCCTCGGTCGACCGGTCGACGAGCGCTTGAGCGACCTCATGAGCCGCGAAGCGACCCCTCTCGACATCCATCGACGCGTCCTCGCCCTTGCGCAGTGGCGGTATGGGCTTCGCTACGGCGGGCGGCGCGAAGACGCCGTGAGTGTCGGCGCCGAGCTGGTCGCGCTCGCCCGCACCGACGGCACGGACGCCAAGGCGCACCACAGCCTCGCAATGCACCTGGTCAAACACGGTCATGACCTCGCCCACGCTGACCGCACCGCCGAGGCGGTGGCGGCGTACGCCGAGGCCGCCGACCTTCTCGAGCCGCTGGCGGCAGCCGACGAGGATTGCCGAGCGCTGCTCTGCGAGGCGTTGACGAGCTGGGGTGAGAGCGCTCGAGGGGGCGGCGACCACACGACAGCGACGGCCGCCTTCGCCAGGAGCCAGGCCGTCATCGACGCCGAGCCGTCGGCCGACTGGGCTGCGCGCGCCCAGCGCCTCCTCGACCAGGCCCAGGCGGCCCCGACGCCGTAGCCGGTGCGAGCGACCTCGGCTACGCGCCCTCGCCCCGGCGCGCACCGACCGGTTCGGTGCGCAGCCAGGGCCGGACGCCGGTCGCCCAGGCCGCGCCGACGAGCGGGCCACCGACGACGTCGCTCACCCAGTGGAAGTCGAGAGCCACCGTCGCCCACGCCACCGCGACAGACAGCGCCGTCGCCGCGACGACCACCCCGCCGCGCGCTCGTCCGCGCAGAGCTGCGGCGATCAGGAACGCCACGAGCAGCAGGCACACCGCGGCGGTCGCAGCATGCCCCGACGGGTACGACCGACCGCCGGCCAGGACATCGCTCGCGCCGGCCCCGGGCGCCGTCCGGCCGGTCGCCGCCTTCAGGACGACGACGGTGAGCGCCGTCCCCGCCGCTGCCGACACCGCAGCCACCGCCGGTCGCGCGCTCCGGTCGCGGGCACAGGCCCACAGCACCGTGCCCAGCAGGACGAAGCCGACGAGCCACACCTCGCCCAGCGCCGCCAGGACGCCGGCCACGCGGCGGCCGACGCCGTCGTCCGGCTGGGAGGTGAGCCACGGCTGCGCCGTCGAGTCGAGCCCCAGCAGCGCACCCGTAGCGACGAGCACGGTCAGCACCGCGACGGCCAGGGCGAGACCCAGGGTCGGCCACCACGCCCGTCGCACACGAAGCACCGCACGATCATGCCTGCCTCCGCCGCCCAGACCGCCGCCGGAGTGCGCACCGCGGCCTGGGTGGCGCAAACCGGCCTGAGTGGCGGAAGGGGGCGGCGCGCCGTGTCGGCGCCGCCCTCCCACGCTCGGCGGATTCCCGCCGATACCTTGCCGATCATGAGCGAGGACCTGGCCCTGAAGGTCGTCCACGTCGTTGACGGCGAGCTGCGCGAGCGCGCGTGGGACGCCTACTGCGACGCCTTCGCCGAGCTGCGGTCGGCCGCGATCCAGCGGCACGTCATGACCCGCACCGAGTTCGACGAGGTGATGGCCGACGACCGTGTGGCGGTCTACCTCGCCGAGCGCGCGGACGGCGTGATCGCGGGCATCGCCACGCTCGCCAACGACCTCACCGCGATGCCGCTGGTGTCGCCGGAGTTCTTCGCCGCCCGCTGGCCGGAGCACTACGCGGCAGGCCGCTGCTGGTACATCGGCCTCGTCGGCGTCCGGCCGAGCGAGCAGCACGGTGGTGCGTTCCAGCTCATCGTCGGCACCGTGGCCGCGACGCTCGGCCCACGCGGCGGTGTCCTGGTGCTCGACGTCCCGCAGCGCAACATGGAGGGCTTCCACGTCCCTCGAGCGGTCAAGCGCATCGCGGACGCCGTGGTGGCCGACGTCGAGTACGAGATGGTCGACGCGCAGGGCTACTGGGCCTACACGACACCGGTGCCGCAGGCCCTCGACCTGCGCGAGCCGGTGGGCATCGACCTCAGGGACGGCGAGCCGCAGCGCCCCAGACGCGGCTGACCAGGGCGGCGGCCGACGCCGCAGGCATCGGCCGGCCGAGCAACCAGCCCTGCCCACGGCTGATGCCGAGCTCGACGAGCGCGTGGCGCTGTTCCTCGGTCTCGATGCCCTCGGCCACGACCGCGAGCCCGAGGGCGTGCGCCATGGCCGCTGTGGCTCGCACGATCGCCAGGTCCTCCGGTCGCGTGGTCACCCCCGCGACGAACGAGCGGTCGATCTTCACCTCGTGCACCTTGAGCCGGCTCAGGTAGCTCAGGGACGAGTAGCCGGTGCCGAAGTCGTCGACCGAGATCGACACCCCGGCTCGCTCGAGCTCGCGCAGCGACGTCGCGGCCGTGGCCTCGTCACCGACCAGCGTCGACTCGGTCACCTCGAGCCGCAGCGCCGACGCCGGGACGTCGAATCGCGCGAGCGCCGCCAGCACGCGCCCGGTGAAGCCGGGGTCCTGCAGCTGGCGCGCCGAGACGTTGACGTTGACGCCCATCTCCCACGGCGAGCTCGACCGCCACGTGCTCAGCTCGGCCAGCGCCCGGTCGAGCACGAAGTCACCGATGGGCAGGATGAGGCCGTTCTCCTCCGCCGCGGCGATGAACACGTCGGGCGTGCACGGGCCGCCGTCCGGCCGGTTCCAGCGGGCGAGCGCCTCGAAGCCGAGCAGCCGGCCGGTGGCGAGCTCGACGAGCGGCTGGAACGCGACGTCCATCTCGCCGCGGCCCAGCGCCTGGCGCAGGGCGCGGTCGAGGGTGACGCGGCCGCGCACGATCTCACCCATCGACGGGTCGTAGGCCACGGCGCGGCTGCGCCCACCGTCTTTCGCGCGGTACATGGCGGTGTCGGCGTCGCGCACGAGCGCGTCCGCGGTGCGCTCCCCCGCCGCCGCGGACGACACCACCCCGATCGACGGCGTGACCACGACGTCGCCCACCGACAGCGCGTACGGCTGCGAGAGCTCGGCGATGACGTGCTCGGCGAACACCGTGCCGTCGAGGTCGTGCTGGCGGGCCGGCGTCACGAGGATGAACTCGTCGCCGCCGGCGCGGGACACCACGACGTCGGGCGGCAGGTGCCGCCGGAGCCGGTCCGCCACCAGCAGCAGCAGCTCGTCACCCACGGCGTGGCCCCAGGAGTCGTTGACCATCTTGAAGCCGTCGAGGTCGATGAACAGCACGTTGACGCCGTTGCCGAGCGCCAGCTCCTGCTCGAGCCGCTCGTTGAGCGCGGGACGGTTGGCCAGGCCCGTGAGCGCGTCGTGCGTCGCCAGGTGCTCGAACACCCGGCGCGAGTCGCTCTGCTCGCGCACCGCCCGACCGGCGCGCACGATGATCGCGGCCACCAGCCCGGCGCTGCCGATCGCCTGCAACCAGCGCACCACCAGCGGCAGGTTGGCGTCCGGGATGATCAGCAGCGACGGCACCAGCAGCGCTGGCACGAGGACGGCGAGTCGCTGCCACGACCACGCCTGCACGCGCTCGTGGTACCCCGACCCGACGGCCCGCATCGACGGGTGCAGCGCCGCGGCGCCGAGCAGGCCGAACGCGAGCAGGTACGGCGTGTCGAACACCGGCGGCGCCGTGAGCGCTCCCCGGCTGCCCAGCAGGTTGTAGCCGAGGTCACCGACGAGCAGGGCCAGCATGGCGCCACCCACGAGCATCAGCGACGGCGTCCGCTCGCGCGCCGTGAAGGCGAGCAAGGCCAGCAGGGCCAGCAGGACGACGTCGAGCACCGGGTAGACGGCCACGATCGCAGCCGTCCACCCGGGCAGGCTCGAGTGCTGCAGGGCCGGGCCGACGATGTAGCTGATCGAGAGCAGCGCCGCGCCCACCGTGACGACCGCGACGTCGAGCGCGGCGTCGGGGTCGCGACTGCCGCGCAGCCGCAGCAGCCGGCGCAGCGTGACCAGGGCGATGACGTAACCAGGCAGCAGGAAGGCATCGGGTAGGGCGAGTCCCAGGCCGTGCAGGCCGTCGACCTGAGGCCGCACCGCGGGGCCGATGGCGAACAGCACGCACGTGACGAGCAGGCGTCGCCAGGTGACGACGTCCTGCGGCCGGTGCAGCCGGGGGCCGACCACCATCGCCGCAGCGGTCGCGAGTCCGGTCACCACGAACGCCGCGGCGCTGACGGTGGAACCGAGGTCGGCCACGTAGACGACGAGGCAGGTCAGCACGAGCGCGACGTGAGCGCGCAGGAGCCACGTAGCGCGCGGCAGCCTGGCAGCCGCGGTCTGCGCCATCACCGCTCCCTCGTCCGGTCGAGTCGAGCCACCACGCGTGGCGGGCAGCAACGATGACACCCGGCAGTGTCATCTTCCACTATCGGCCGTCGATGCCGCGGCCTGAAGGCCGCTTCGCGGCGCGCGTGACCCATCTCATGCCGCCCCGGTCGCGCCGTCGAGGCACGAGCGCTGGCGCGAGACGCACGAGGGGGCCCTGGTCGTCGACCAGGGCCCCCTCGACTGCGGCTCCCGCGACTGGACTCGAACCAGTAACCGTCCGATTAACAGTCGGATGCTCTGCCGATTGAGCTACGCGGGATCGGCTGGAGAACCTTAGCAAGTCTCCGGGGCAGATCTCACATCCGGTGGCAGTCCGGCCTGCTCGGCGAGGTCGCGAGTCAGGGCCGCCACCTGGTCAGCCACGGCCGCCCGGGTGAGGTTGACGCCGTCGTCGGGCACCTGCTGCATGAACAGCGTGCCGTCGACGGCGTGTCGGCGCACGGCCACGGTGACCCCGCGCCGACCGCGCACCGGTACCCGCTGCGAGAGCACGAAGGTGCTCATGACACGCTCGCGCAGCACCTGCGGAAGGTTCGCGACGGGCTCGGACAACGCGAGTGACGAGGACGGCGAACCGTCGGCCCAGCGGATCGCGAAGGAGCTCGTGTCCGGATCCCAGGTCGCGTCCGCGACGTCGTGCCACCAGCGCCGCTCGGACGGCGTCCCCGGGCCCTTGAGCGGCCCGTCGACGGGGTCGACCAGCACCAGGGCCGCGGACGTCGCGATGACCCAGCCGCCGTCGAGCCGCTGGGCGTGCGCCAGCAGGCGCTCACCGCGGCGCAGCGCCAGGCCCTCGCGCACCTGCGCGGGCAGCGCGGGCAGGCGGTCGGACCGGCGGAGCCATGGCATGCCCCCAGGGTAAGCAGCGGATCGGGCGTGCACCGCCGGACGGCGGTCACGTCTCGACAACGGTGTGACAACGACGAGCGTTCGTCTCACATCGTGACCAGCACCGTCCCGCATCGCGGGCTTGGTCAGTCGGCGCGCGACGCCAACGCCCGCCGCCGTTCCACCAGCACCTGCGCCTCCCGCAGGGCGGCCATGTAGCCCACCGCGTCGCCAGCGGCGTCCAGGCGCTGCATGCGGCTGTGCACCTCCTTCTCACGCCGCAGCAGGTCGCGCTGAGCGAGATCGATCTGCAGCGAGACGCCGAGGCGCGCCAACCCGTCATCACCCACGACGGGCAGCGGCGAGACCGTGAGCTCGGTGACGTAGGGGCGCACGGCGTCCGGCACCTGCGCGGCCACCTGCTCGTGCCAGCCGGCACCGGCGATCTTCAGCCCTCCGAGCTGACGCACGGCGGCGTGCACCACCTGGTGCATCGGCGCCACGAAGGCGTCGTCGCCGAGCGCGTCGAACTCGGCGGCGTCGAGCACCCACGGCGCCTGCAGCACGCACTGCAGGAGCTGCCGCTCGCGCGAGACGTCCGGGTGCCGAGGGTCGGGCCGGGGCAGCACCGGCTCGACGGCCGGCGCCGACGGGTCGGGATCCGCAGGCGGCCGCGCGGCCACAGGGATCGGCCGGCGACCCGCGGCTTCGTCGGCGCGCCCCACCGCGGCGACGGCTCGGCGCGCCTCCTCGACGTCGAGCCCGACGAAGCCGGCGAGGCGCCGCGCGTACTCCGGGCGCAGGGTGCGGTCCTTGATCCGGGCGACCACGGGCGCCGCCGCCCGCAGCGCCTGCACCCGGCCCTCGGCGGTGTCGAGGTTGAACCGCCCGATCGTGGTGGTGATGGCGAACTCGAACAGCGGGGCCTTGCGCGCGATCAGCTCGCGCACCGCCTCGTCGCCGTGCTGCTGGCGCAGCTCGCAAGGGTCGAGCCCGTGCGGCTCGACCGCGACGTAGGTCTGGGAGACGAAGCGCTGGTCCTCGCCGAAGGCGCGCAGCGCGGCCTTCTGCCCCGCGGCGTCGCCGTCGAAGGTGAACACCACCTCGGCCGGGTTGACCTCGTCGTCGTCGCGCATGATGCGCCGCACGACCTTGATGTGGTCGGTGCCGAACGCCGTACCGCAGGTCGCGACGGCGGTGTCGACACCCGCCAGGTGGCACGCCATGACGTCGGTGTACCCCTCGACCACGACGGCGCGACGCGAGGTCGAGATGGCCTTCTTGGCCAGGTCGAGCCCGTACAGCACCTGCGACTTCTTGAACAGCGGGGTGTCGGAGGTGTTGAGGTACTTCGCCTCGATGCGGTCGTCGTCGTACAGCCGGCGCGCCCCGAAGCCCACGCAGTCGCCGGTGATGTCGCGGATCGGCCAGATGAGGCGACCGCGGAAGCGGTCGTAGGGCCCCCGCGATCCCCGACCGGCCAGGCCCGCGAGCACGATCTCGTCGTCGGTGAAGCCGCGGCCGCGCAGGTGCCGCAGCAGCGCCTCGCCGGACCGCGGCGCGTAGCCGACCGTGAAGCGGGCCGCCGCCTCGCGGTCGAAGCCGCGCTCGGCCAGGAAGGTCCGGCCCGGCAGCGCCTCCGAGCTGTTCGCGAGCTGCTCGGCGTAGAACTCCTCGGCCGTGCGGTTGGCCTCGACCAGCCGCGTGCGGCGGCCGACCTCCTCGCGCGGGCGGGGGCCGCCGCCCTCCTCGTACTCGACCGGGACGCCGGCCCGCTCGGCCAGCCGCTCGACCGCCTCCGCGAAGGTGAGGTGGTCGACCTTCTGCACGAACGACAGGACGTCGCCGCCCTCGCCGCAGCCGAAGCAGTGCCAGACGCCGAGCTGGGGCCGCACGTTGAACGACGGGGACTTCTCGTCGTGGAACGGGCACAGACCCTTGAGCGACCCGACTCCGCCGGTGCGCAGGGTGACGTGCTCGCGCACGACGTCCTCGATCGACGTCCGCTCCTTGACGGCGGCCACAACGTCCGCCTTGATCCGACCCGGCACTGGGCTCCTGGTGCTCCTCGTGGTCCGGACGCAGTCTAGGTGAGCGCGCCGACGACTCGGTCCCAGGATGGGCCGCTCGCACGGGCTACGGTGACCCGGCACCCACCCGACGGCGAGAGGCCCGCCCGTGCAGACCATCGTCATGACCCAGCACGGCCGTGTCCGTGGCGAGCAGCACCAGGGCGTCGCGCGCTTCCTCGGCGTCCCCTTCGCGGCCAGCCCCACGGGCCCCCGGCGCTTCGCCGCGCCGACCCCGCCCGCGCCCTGGGACGGCGTGCGCCCGGCCACCGCGTTCGGTGCCACTCCCCCGTGCCCCGGTTACCGCCCGCCGGTCGACGAGATCCTGTACCAGCCGACCGTGCCCGGTGACGACTGGCTCACCGTCAACGTCTGGACCCCCGACCCCGGCGGCTCCGGCCTGCCGGTGATGGTGTGGGTGCACGGCGGCGCCTTCGTGAACGGCAACGCCGCGATCCCGATGTACGACGGCCACGCCTTCGCCCGCGACGGCGTGGTGCTGGTCACGTTCAACTACCGGCTCGGTGTCGACGGCTTCGCCTGGTTCCCGGACGCCCCCAGCAACCGCGGCCTGCTCGACCAGATCGCCGCGCTGGAGTGGGTGCAGGCCAACATCGCCGCGTTCGGCGGCGACCCGGGCCGGGTGACGGTCTTCGGCGAGTCCGCCGGTGCGATGAGCATCACCTCGCTGCTGGCCTCGCCCCGGGCCCGCGGTCTGTTCGCGCGAGCCATCACGCAAAGCGGCGCCGCCCAGGCGGCCGCAGCCCCTGCCGACGCGGCGCTCGTCACGGCCGAGCTGGGTCGGACCCTGGGCCGCGAGGCGAACGCCTCGTCGCTCGCCGACGTGCCGGTCACCGAGCTCGTGGCGGCCCAGCGCACGGTGTCGGACGCCCTCACGGCCTCCTTCGACCCCGAGCGCTTCGGCCCCAGCGTCGTGGCCAGCTCGATGGCCTTCATCCCGGTCGTCGACGGCGACGTCCTGCCCGAGCACCCGCTGCGCGCCCTGGCCGCGGGTGCGTCCGCCGACGTCGCGCTGCTCACGGGCACCACGACCGAGGAGTACCGCTTCTTCCTCGTGCCAACGGGACTGGCCGCCGCCACGACCGAGCCGGTGCTCGCTGCCTTCCTGACCTCGCGTGGCGTGCCGGCGTCCGTGCTCGAGGTCTACCGCGCCGGCCGGCCGGACGCCACGCCGGGCGACCTGCTCGCCGCGCTGCTCACCGACCGGTTCTTCCGCCTTCCTGCGCTCGACGTCGTGTCGGCCCGCAGCGCCTCGCGGACGTGGGTCTACGAGATGGCCTGGCGGACGCCGCATCGCGACCTCGGGGCCGCCCACGCCGTCGACATCCCGTTCGTGTTCGACGCCTTGGACGCCACCGGCGCCGACGGCCTGGTGGGCCGCGGGGCACCGCAGAGGCTGGCCGACGCCATGCACCGCGTCTGGGTCGACTTCGCGGTCACCGGTCGCCCGGCCTGGCGGCCCTACGACCCCGACCGCACCGTGATGGTCTTCGACGGCGACGGCAGCCGCACGGTCAGCGCGCCGCGCGACGACGAGCGCGCCGCCTGGGCCTGACCCTCAGCCGAGGCGCGGCAGGTCGATGCCTACCGGTAGGCGATCGACCGGCCAGCCCAGCAGCTCGACGGCGGTGCGGAAGGCGTACCGGTCGGTCATGCCACCGACGTAGGTGACGGCGGCGCGCACCCGGGCCTCGTCGTCGCCCAGGGCCTGCAGGCCGAGCGCCTCGGGCCGGAAGTCGACCGGCAGCGCGGCGGGGCGCGAGACGTAGAACTCCACCAGCGCACGCAGGACCGCCACGACCGCGGCACTTTGTGCCAGGGCCTCGGGCCGGGTGTAGATCCGCTCGTAGTTGAACGCCCGCAACGCCGCGAGCGCCTGCGCGACGTCGTCGGACATGCCGATGACGCCGGTCTGCGTCGTGCGGTGCACCAGCTCGCGGACGAAGGTGCCGAGCTGCTCGCGCCGCGTGCGGCCGCAGACCGCGGCGACGTCGTCCGGGAGGTCGTCGAGCGACACGATGCCCGCGTGCACAGCGTCTTCGAGGTCGTGGGCCGTGTACGCGATGCGGTCGGCCCAGCTGACGACGACCCCCTCGGGGGTGCTGGGCGCCGGCCGCGACCAGGAGTGGTTGCGGATGCCGTCGAGGGTCTCGGCACACAGGTTGAGCGGCGTCAGCACGACGTCGGCACCCCACACGGCGTGGTCGTAGCCCTCGCTCAAGAAGGTGTCGAAGGCCTCCTCGCTCGCGTGGCCGCCCGGGCCGTGGCCGCAGTCGTGCCCGATCGCGATCGCCTCGGTGAGGGCCACGTTGAGGGCGCAGCCTCGGGCGACCGACGTCGCGACCTGGGCGACCTCCAGCGCGTGGGTGAGGCGGGTGCGCTGGTGGTCTGCCGGGTAGACGAACACCTGCGTCTTGCCGGCGAGCCGGCGAAAGGCCGAGGAGTGCAGCACGCGGTCGCGGTCGCGCTCGAAGCAGGTGCGTTCGGCGTCCGGCTCCTCCGGCCGCGCGCGGCGCCCAGCGCCTTCGGCGCGGGTGGCCCCTGGTTGGAGCAGGGAGTCCTGGAGACGCTCGCGCTCCTCGCGGTCGCGGGGGGCGCGTGGTGCGAGCACGGGCTCGGCGTCGGCGTGCGCGCGCACGATCCCCCCGGTGGCGTGCCCGCTCATCGTGGCCGCCCAAGCTCGCGCCCGCTGTGACGGCTGGTTCACCCCAGCCACCGGGAGAGCTCGTAAGCCAGGTAGGCGACGGTCTCCCGGCCGACGTAGCGGACCTTCACCCCGAGCCCGGCCACGGACGGTCCGGTGGAGGTGGGCGAGCCGTACGCCGTGACGCCGGCGTCGCGGAGCATGGTGGTGCTGCGCAGCTCGTGCCACGGGTCGGTGACGACGACGGCATCGTGCCAGCCCTTGCGGTCGAACAGCTCAGCCGCCGCCTGGATGCTCTCGAGCGTGTCGTTGCCCTCACCCACGGCGACGACGTCGCTCGCCGGCACGCCGTGATCGACCAGCCAGGCGCGTCCGGCCTGCCCCTCGGTGAAGCGGTCGCCCGGCTGCTTGCCGCCGAGCGTGACGATGCGCGGCGCGGTGCCGGACTCGTAGAGGTCCTGGGCGTGCTGCAGCCGCGCCACGAGGTACTCCTGCGGGCGGCCGTCGAACTGCGCGGCCCCGAGCACCACGATGGCGTCCGCCTGGCGCGCGTCGTCGGAGCGACCCTGCCGCACCACGCGCACCGCCGTGACCGCGAGCACCACGACGGCGAGCAGCAGCACCCCGACGAGGAGGGCCCGCACTGCTCGGACGATCGCGTGGCCACGCGTGGTCACCGGCAGCGCACTCCTTCACGGGCGGTCGGGCAGGTCAGCATCAGCCTAATGCGGGTCGCCGACAGCGGCCCCTCAGGACGCCGGAGCCACCACCACGCTGACGGTCGTCGCGCCGTCGCAGCCCGCCGCGGTGCGCAGGCCCCAGCGCCCCTTGACGCCCTGGCCGTGGAAGTCCGACTCGGCGTCGTGCTCCTCGACCTCACCGTGGTCGAGCACCAGACCGCCCTGCTCGTAGGTGCGTCGCAGCTGCGGCAGCACCTCGTCGAACGGCCGCTCCACGACGGCGCTGACCACCGTCCGCTGCCCGGACCGTGACTCGACCCCGGTGACCACGGCACCGTCCGGTAGCAGCGGGAGGGCGGCGACGTCGTCCGGCAGGGTCGTTCGGGCCCCGGGCGAGGGGCTCGGGTGGCAGCCGCTGCCGAGCGCACTCGTGGCCTCGGCGTCGGCGGCCTTCAGGTCCGGGTCGGCGCACCCGCCGGCGGCAGCCAGCACCGCCAGGGCGGCGACGCCGGCCAGCGCGCCCCGCAGCAGGGCGCTCACCGCACCGTCACCGACGTCGCGCGCTTGTTGTCGGCCTCGTCGGACTCCGCCACGAGCTGGTCGGGGTCGGCCACGGCCAGCACCGCGTGGCTGCTGCCCTTGGCCAGTCGTGACCCCAGGCTGAGCGTGACCGTGCGGGACTCCCCCGGCGCGAGGTCGGTCATCGGGCTGGTGCCGACGGCCACGCCGTCCAGCAGCACCCGCAGCGCCGAGCCCTTGGCCGTCGCCGCGCCCGTGTTCGTGAGCACGGCGGTGGCCGTGCCCGTCCGGTTGGCCGACACGCTCGTGCTCAGCGACGCGACCGTGAGGTTGGGCTGCGGGTCGGCCGCCGCGCGCAGCGTCAGTCCACCGGACTGGCGGGCGATCGAGGCCAGGGCGTCGTAGTTCTGCGCACCGCCGCTCGCGCAGACCGCGGTGCAGCCGTCGGCGTAGCCCACGAGCACCCGGCCGTCGGCGTCCGTCGTGATGTCCATGAAGTCCAGCAGGTTGCGGTCGTTCCCGCACGTGGTGCCGCCGGTGCAGATCGACCCGCGCTGCACGGGGTCGTTCGGCGTGACGTCGACCGTGCCCCAGGTCTGGCCGCCGTCGTAGGTGGTGGCGACGTACAGGTGCCACACGCCCGCGAAGGTGGCCTGGTCCTGGTAGTTGCCGCCAGTGGTGGTGCCGATGAAGGCGAAGGCGGCGCGGTCGTCGTCGCCGGCGGTGACCGCCGGGAACACCGCGTTCTTGACGCCGAGCTGGGCGCCGACGTTCTGGTCGTGCTGCCAGGTGCGGCCCTGGTCGTGCGACACCGCGACGCGCGCGCTGCCGTCGGCGGCCTGGTAGCCCATGTAGACCGTGCCACCCGAGCCGATGCCGACACTGGGGTCGGAGTCACCGGGCGTGCTGGAGGGGTTGGGACGCACCGACCACGTGGTGCCGGCGTCGGTCGAGACGGCGACGGCCTGGTTGGCCCCGCAGCCCTTGTTGGGCACGTAGACGGTGCCGTCGGGCGCGACCTTCACGTGCCCGTGCAGGCCACCGCAGTCGAGCAGGGAGTACATCGGGACGGCCGGGCCGTACGTCGTGCCGCCGTCGAGGCTGCGGGCGCACGAGGCGTCGGCGATGTCCTGGCTGCAGTAGTAGACGGCGTTCGGGTAGCTCGTGGTGGGCAGGTTGCTCGCGCCGCTGGGCAGCGGCCCGCCACCGATCGTCTGGTGGTCGACGCCGGAGTTGATGCCCGAGCCGGTGGTGTTGTGCCAGCTCGTGCCGTCGTCGTCGGTGTAGCAGGTGAGCGCGGCCTTGCCGGCGAGCTGGGACTCGAACGTGCGCCCGGTCTGGTGGTCGGTGAACAGGATCGGGTCGAGGCTCGTGGTGCTGCCGCCGAGGCACCCGTTGGTGGCCGTGGCGCTGACGTCGGACCACGTGGCCTTCGCCGGCGCGGTGGCGTCGTCGAACGTCGCCTTGAACGTCGAGGTGTACGCCTGGTACATCACCGCGCCGGTCTGGTGGTTGACGCCGATCGACGGCTCACCCGCGTTGTGGACGTCGGCGCTGAGCGACTCCGGCGGGGCGTAGGTGCCGTAGGTCGGCCGCGTGGCCGTGCTCGGCGCGGGGTCGGGTGGGGTGCTCGTCAGCGTCGCGGTGCCCCTGATGGAGTCACCGAGCGGGGCGTAGGGCACCACGCGCACGGTGTAGGTGCCGGCGTCCGGCGGGACGATCATCGTCTCAGGCTTGGCGCTCGACGCCGAGCTCGAGAGCACGTTGCCTGCGGCGTCGAGCAGGTAGATGTCGAAGTCGGCCGCCGCCTGCGTCCAGTCGACGCTGACCTTGAGCTGGTGGCCGTCGCCGTAGCCGGCCGGCGTGTCGACCTTCAGCGTGTAGTCGTCGCACGGCGTCGCCGCCGAGCAGGTGATGTCGCCGGCGGTCCCCGTGACGTTGGGGACGGCGAACGGGCCCGCCGTCCAGGACGTCGTCGTCGAGGTGTCGCTCACCGAGCCGTCGGCGGGGGTCGCCGCCTGGGCGGCCACCGAGGTCGCGACGAGTGCCGCGGCGGCCATGGCCGCGACGAGTGCCAACGGACGAGTTGGACGATGTGCACGAACCACGGCTGCCTCCACCGATGAACGGCCCGGGACCCGATGTCCCCACCAGCCGGGTCAACGAGCCGAGCCCGAGGAGGTTACGCGGCCTCAGCGGCCGCCGCTGACGTCGAGCACGGCCCCGGTGGCGTAGGACGCGTCGTCCGAGAGCAGCCACACGATCGCGGCGGCTATCTCCTCGGCGGTGCCCGGACGCGCGAGGGGCACCGTGGAGGCGAGTCGCCACGCGCGGTCGGGCTGGCCCCCGCTCGCGTGGATGCCGGTGTCGATGATGCCGGGACGCACGCCGTTGACGCGGACACCTTCGCCGGCGACCTCCTGCGCGAGGCCGAGGGTGAACGTGTCGATCGCGGCCTTGGCTGCCGCGTAGTCCACGTACTGGCCGGCGGAGCCCAGGCGGGCCGCGGCCGACGACACGTTGACGATCGCACCGCCCGTGCCGCCGTGGCGGGTGGACATGCGCCGCACCGCCTCGCGGGCGCACGAGAAGGCACCGAAGACGTTGGCCTCGAACATCCGCCGCACCCGCTGCGCGCTGAGCTCGTCGACCCGCGCCGCGACGTCCACCACGCCGGCGTTGTTGACCAGGGCAGTGAGCGGCGGCAGGCGCTCGTCCAGCTGCTCGAACAGCGCGACCACCTGAGCGTCGTCGGTGAGATCCGCCTGGACGGCCTGGGCGCTGCCTCCTGCGGAGCGGATGGCCTCGACGACGCTCGCGGCCGCAGCGGCGTCCTGGCGGTAGTTCACTGCGACCACCCAGCCCGCCGCTGCGCAGCGCAGGGCCGTCGCGGCGCCGATGCCGCGGCTGGCGCCCGTGACGAGGGCCGTGCCGCGCGAGCCGTCCGGCAGGCGGGTCACCCGCCGCTCACCCGCCGCTCACCGACAGCTCGGCCTCGCGGATCGCCCGCGCGGACTCGCCCTCGAGCTCGCGGCTGTCGAGCCAGCCCTCGGGCAGGGCCACGCGCTTTTGCGGCGTGCCCGCGCGACCGCGCTGGCCCTCGGCGGCGTCACCCGGCCAGGGCTGGGTGAGATCCAGCTCGGCCAGCAGCTCGTCGAGCCGGGCCAGGGAGTCGACGAGGCCGAGGTTCGACCGCACGTGCGCGCCGACCACGAAACCCTTGAGATACCAGGCGACGTGCTTGCGGATGTCGCGGCAGGCCTTGAGCTCGCCGTCCTGACCCGCGGCTTCATAGTGCTCGGCGAGCAGCTCGGCGTGGCGACGCAGGGCGCGGGCGACCTGAGCGAGCGTGGGCTGCACACGCACCTCGCGCCCGGCGAACGCGGCCGCGAGGTCGGCGAACAGCCACGGGCGGCCGAGGCAGCCGCGGCCCACGACGACGCCGTCGCATCCGGTGCGGCGCACCATCGCCAGGGCGTCGTCGGCGCTCCAGATGTCGCCGTTGCCGAGCACCGGGATGGTGGTGACGGCGGCCTTGAGCTCGCCGATGGCGTCCCAGTCGGCATGACCGGAGTAGTGCTGGGCCGCCGTCCGAGCGTGCAGGGCGACGGCGGCCACGCCCTCCGCCTCGGCCGCGCGGCCGGCGTCCAGGAACGTCAGGTGGTCGTCGTCGATGCCCTTGCGCATCTTGACCGTGACCGGCACGCCGTGCGGCTCGGCGGCGCGCACCGCGGCCCGGACGATGTCGCGGAACAGCGTGGCCTTCCAGGGCAGCGCCGAGCCGCCGCCCTTGCGGGTCACCTTGGGCACCGGGCAGCCGAAGTTGAGGTCGACGTGGTCGGCGCGATCCTCCTCGACGAGCATCCGGACGGCGGCACCGACGGTGGCGGGGTCGACGCCGTAGAGCTGCACGCTGCGCGGGTGCTCGCCGGGGGCCGGCTGGATGAGGCGCAGGGACTCGGGCGTGCGCTCGACCAGCGCGCGGGAGGTGACCATCTCGCTGACGTAGACCCCCGCACCCACGCCGGGCAGGCCGGCGTCCGCGAGCGCCTCACCCGCGAGCTCGCGGCACAGCTGGCGGAAGGCGGCGTTGGTGATGCCAGCCATCGGCGCCAGCACCACCGGCGTCCCGACGGCGTGCGGGCCGATGGCCAGCGGCGCGACGGTGGGGGCGTCGGCGGTGGCGGTCACGCGCTCCATTCTCCCAGCCCGGCCTCCCCCACCCAAACCGACCTCTCCCGTGGGTTGGGCGCGGTGGCACCCCGTCGCCAACCTATGGCAGCTGGGGCACCCAGTCGCCTTGGGTGAATGAAGCTGCGGGACCCAGACGCGGCCCGTCGTCCACAACTGCCCACGCGACGGCGGCAGCAACGTCGCGCGGACGGGCACAGTCGTCGCATGCCTCGACGCCGTTCCCTCGACCACGCCGCCGTTGACGACCTCCTGCGAGTGCGCGAGCGCGTGGTCAGCCACGGAGAGCTCGTCCAGCTCGGCGTGAGCCTGTCGACCATCTGCAAACGCATCCGGCGCGGCGGACCCTGGCAGCGCGCCCACCCGGGGGTGGTGATCACCCACTCCGGTACACCCACCGCTCGCGAACGCACTCTTGCGGCGCTCACCTACGCCGGTGACGGCGCGATGCTCACTGGAGCCGCGGCCTTGCGCCTTCGTGGCGTCCGGGCCGTCGCGCGGGTTCAGACGCAGCACGTGCTGGTGCCGCACCACCGTCGCAAGCAGAGCCGCCCCGACGTCATGGTCGAGCGCACGCGCACGATGCCGACGCCCACGCAGCACAGCGGTCTGGCGATGGCCCCGGTCGCGCGCTGCGTCATCGACGCCTGTCGCCAGATGCAGCGGCTCAGCGACGTGCGGGAGCTCGTCGCTGAGGTCGTGCAGCGTGGGCTGTGCACGGCGAGCGACCTCATCGAGGCACTGTCGACGGCAGCCAACCAGCGAAGCGCGCTGCCGCGAGAAGCGGTCGCCGAGATCCACGCCGGCGTGCGCTCGGTGGCGGAGGCGCACACTCGGGAGGTGTTCGCGCGGCACGGGATCCCGCAGCCACGTTGGAACTGGGCGCTCTACACCGTGGACGGCGAGCACGTCGCCACCCCGGACGGCTGGTGGGACGACATCGGGTGCGCGCTGCAGATCGACTCGATGCGCTATCACCTCGGCCCGCGCCTCTACCGGCGCACGCAGCAGCTGCAACGAGCCCTCGCCTGCTACGACGTGCCCTTCCTGCCTGTCGCGCCGAGCGACGTCCAGGAGAACGAGCACGGCTTCGTCGCGGAGGTCAGGGCGTTCCGGGGGACCCACGCCGAGCACCAGCCCACGTCGGCGCTGGTGGCGCGGCCGCCGTCCGACGTCCGACGGTGACCGTTCTGGGGAACATCACTGCATTCGGCGGCGGCGACTGGGTGCCCCTACTGCCATAGGTTGGCGACGGGGTGCCACCGCGCCCAACCCACGGGAGAGGTCAGAAGCCGGCGTCCTTGGGCAACGACAGGTCCGGCTTGTTCTCCAGCTCCTCGACGTTGACGTCCTTGAACGTCATCACCTTGACGTTCTTGACGAACCGGGCCGGCCGGTAGACGTCCCACACCCAGGCGTCGCTCATGGTGACCTCGAAGTACACCTCGCCGCCGTCAGAGCGCACCTGCACGTCGACCGAGTTGGCGAGGTAGAACCTGCGCTCGGTCTCGACCACGTGCGAGAACAGGCCCACGACGTCGCGGTACTCGCGGTACAGCGACAGCTCCATCTCGGTCTCGTAGTTCTCGAGATCCTCAGCGCTCACGGGCCCACCTCCGTCATCAGCCCATCATCGACCACGGCGTCGACACCTGCTGCCTCGGCCCGCGGCGCGGCGCCGAACGCCGGCAGCCGCCACGAGAGCCGGTGGTGCTCCGAGGCGCCCGCCCGCGCGATCGCGGCCACGTGCTCAGGCGTGGAGTACCCCTTGTTGACGTCCCAGCCGTACTGCGGGAAGCGCGCCGCGAGGTCGAGCATGATCGCGTCGCGCTCCACCTTGGCCAGCACGCTCGCGGCCGCCACCGACGAGCACGACAGGTCGGCCTTGATCCGGGTGCGCACGGGCGGCGTCACCACCGCGTCGTCGCAGAACGCGAGCAGGCCGTCGGACGCCGGGTCGGTGAGCCAGTCGTGGTTGCCGTCGAGCAGCACGAGGTCGGGTTCGGCGGGCAGCGCGGCGAGCGCGCGTCGCGCCGCCGAGCGCAGCGCGCCCAGGATGCCGAGGTGGTCGACCTCCTGCGGGCTGGCGTGCCCGACCGCGCTGGCCAGGGCCCACCGCCGAATGCGCGGCACGAGCGCCTCGCGAGCAGCCGGTGTCAGCAGCTTGGAGTCGCGGACGCCGGCCGGCGCCGTCCGCACGCGCGCGTCGACGAGCACCACGCCCACGCTGGCCGGCCCCGCCAAGGCGCCACGGCCCACCTCGTCGACGGCGGCGAGCAGCGTGCACTCCTCGCGCAGCAGCGCCCGCTCGACCCGCAGGGACGGCGCCCGGCCGGCGGGGCTCACACGCCCACCTGCACCGGGTCGGCCCCCTCGAGGGCTCCGCTGCGGGCCTGCTCGAGCAGCGCCGGCAGGAGCGTGGCCAGCGCGCGGGGGGTCAGGATGTCGCGCTGCTCGGCGGCGAGCTCGTCGAGGGTCCACCAGCGCACCTGGTCGAGGGTGCTGCGCTCGAGCGGGGTCCAGCCGGAGTGGTCGAGCTCCACCGCGGCGCCGCCCGCTCCCACGCGCAGCAGGTACCAGCGCTCGCGCAGGTCGAAGGACGGCAGCACGTGCCGGCGGGTCCACACGCAGGGGCCGAGCTCGCCGTCGTCCGCGAGGTGCAGCCCGAGCTCTTCGACGAGCTCGCGGCGCGCGGCCTGCGTGGCGGTCTCACCCGGCTCGATCCCGCCGCCAGGGGGGAACCAGAAGCCCGAGCGCGAGCGCAGCAGCAGCACCCGGTGGTCGGCATCGACCACCAGCACGCGGACGGTGGGGCGCACCGGCTCGCGCGGCAGTCGCTCGTGAAGTTCGGGCAGCCACTGCACCATCTCGGCCGGCGCGACCGCAGCGCCGGAGTCGACGAGCGCCTCGAGCTCTTCGAGGCCGAGCCACTGCGCCCCGAGCGTGAAGGCCCGCTCCTGCTCGCTCATGCCGACTGGCACGGGGGTGAACCGCTCAGTGCGCAGCGCGAAGAACGTGTTGTGGCCCAGGTAACGACGGCCGTCGAAACCGAACTCGTTGCTCGACGTCAGGGCCGGCTCTGCGAGGTCGTCGACGCTGAAGCCGAGCTCCTCCCACGCCTCGCGGCAGGCGGCGTCGTGCGGGCTCTCGCCCGGCTCCACTCCCCCACCGGGACTCACCCAACGCACGACGTCGGGCTCGGCCGGGTCGACGACGCGCTGCAGCAGCAGCGCGCCGCTGGGGTCCAGGCACAGCAGTCGGGCCGCTGGACGGTCGATGAGCGTCATCAGGTCGACCCTACGGCGTGCTCGCACCCGCAGCGGGCACCCGGGCGAACGTCGACTGCGGGACGCCGAGCCAGTCGACGCGCGAGAACGGCCAGACCACCGCCATGGCTCGCCCCGTCACCAGGTCGATCGGCACGAAGCCCTTGAAGCGCGAGTCCTCGGACGCCGAGCGGTGGTCGCCCATGACCCACAGCTGCCCCGCCGGGACGCGGACGTCGAACGGCTTCTCGGACGGCCGGTCGCCCGGGTGGACGTACGGCTCTTCGAGCGGCACGCCGTTCACCGTGAGCCGGCCGTGGTCGTCGCAGCAGACGACGTGATCCCCAGGCAGGCCGATGATCCGCTTGATGAGGTGGTTGCCCGAGTCGTTGGGCAGCAGCCCGACGAAGATCAGCACCTGGCGCAGGGGCCCGGGGTCGGGCACCGGCACCTCGTTCTGCTCGAGCCAGTCGCCGGGGTCGGTGAACACCACGACCTCGCCGCGCTTGAGCGAGAAGGGCCCGGGCGTGAGCTTGCTGACGATGACGCGGTCACCCACGAGCAGCGTGTTCTCCATCGACACCGACGGGATGTAGAACGCCTGCACGAGGAACGTCTTCACCAGCAACGACAGCACCAGCGCGATGCCGACGACGATCACCGCCTCGCGCAGTGCCCCGAGCAGCCCCAGACCGGCCCGACGGCGGCGTGAGGCAGGTGGCTGCTGGCCGGCAGCAGCCGCGCGGTGCCTCTCGCTGCGAAACGCCGGAGCGCCGTCCGCGGACTCCGCCTCCGGCTGCGGCCGGTCGTCGTCAGTGCTCACGTCCACTCCCCGCTGATCAGTGCCGCGCCGCGGGGGCGCCGTCGACGCCACCGATCCGGGACAACGGCCAGAACCGCACGAAGACCTTGCCGATCACGCGGTCGACCGGCACCGTGCCACCGCCGGGATCACCCAGGTGGGCCCGTGAGTCGGCCGAGTCGCTGCGGTGGTCGCCCATGACCCACAGCCGCCCAGCAGGCACGACGACGTCGAACGGTGTGGTGCTCGGCGCGTCGCCCGGATTGACGTACGGCTCGTCGACCGGACGGTCGTTGACCTTCAGTCGGCCAGCGGCGTCACAGCACTCGACGTGGTCGCCGGGCAGGCCGATGACCCGCTTGGTGAAGTCCTTCTCGGACGGCGAGACGCCGAAGAACGCGCCCACCTGCCGTGCCGCGCGGCCGAGCAGCCCGTGCGCTGGTGCGACCTCCTGCGAGCCCGCGAAGGAGTCGCGACCGTCGAAGACGATGACGTCGCCGCGGTGGATGTCACCCAGCCGGTAGCTGAGCTTCGACACCAGCACCCGGTCGCCGATCTGCAGCGTCGGCTCCATCGACCCCGAGGGGATGTAGAACGCCTGCACCAGGAAGGTGCGCACCACGAGGGTGAGCACGAGGGCGGCCGCCACGAGCATCGGCAGGTCACGCCACCAGGGGCGATGCCCCGTCTGCTGCCGCACGCCATCCGCGGTGGTCTCGTGCCGTGCGGCACCGGAGGCTGCCTCGCCGGCGGCGTCCTGGGGGGCGACGTCCATCACCGCGAGCCTATCGCGGACGCCGGGCCGCACCCACTCACCGCGGGCGCGCAGACAGCGGCGCCCGGGACTCCTGAGAGGGTCCCGGGCGCAGCCGACCGCTGGGGGTCTGTGGTCAACGCGAGACCGGCGTCTCGCGCTTCTCCTTGATCTTGGCGGCCTTGCCGCGCAGGTCGCGCAGGTAGTACAGCTTCGCTCGGCGCACGTCGCCGCGGGTCACGACCTCGATCTTGTCGATCACCGGGGAGTGCAGCGGGAAGGTGCGCTCGACGCCGACGCCGAAGCTGACCTTGCGGACCGTGAAGGTCTCGCGGACGCCGTCGCCCTGGCGGCGGATGACCGCACCCTGGAAGACCTGGATGCGCGAGCGGTTGCCCTCCACGACCTTGACGTGGACCTTCAGCGTGTCGCCGGGGCGGAACTCAGGGACGTCGTCCCGCAGGCTCGCGGCGTCAACAGAGTCGAGGATGTGCATGGCGCGTCCGTTCTCGCAGGTGCCACGGGTCACCCACGGTCATCGTGGTCAGGTTTCGCCACCGAGTCGGCGCGTGCGTCTCCCCCGTGGCGGGGACGCGGCCGGTGCGTGGCGCGAGGGCCTAGTCTGCCACAGCGGGGGGCTCGGCCTGAAATCCGTCGCGCTGGCCCTGCAACGCCGCCCGGTCGGCGGCGTCGAGCGCGGCCGGGTCGAGGGCCGCCAGCAGGTCGGGACGGCGCACCGCCGTGCGCCGCAGCCGCTCGTCGCGGCGCCAGCGCGCGACGGCGCCGTGGTGGCCCGACAGCAGCACCGGCGGCACCTCCCGACCCCGCCAGGACGCCGGCTTGGTGTACACCGGGTACTCGAGCAGCCCGTCCTCGTGGCTCTCCTCCACCAGGCTCTCGGCGTTTCCGACGACGCCGGGCAGCAGCCGGGCGACGGCCTCGACGATCGCCAGCACGGCCACCTCGCCGCCGTTGAGCACGTAGTCCCCCAGGCTCACCGGCGTGAGCCGCCAGCGGCCGGCCGCGTCGTCCAGCACCCGCTCGTCGATGCCCTCGTAGCGACCGCACGCGAAGGCCAGCCAGCGCTCGGCCGCCAGCTCGTGGGCCATCGCCTGGGTGAACCGGACGCCGGAGGGGCTGGGCACGAGCAGGTGCGGCGTGACCGTGTCGTCGCCGAGGGCGGCGCGACCCGCCTGCTCGACGTGGTCGAGCGCCTCACCCCAGGGTTCGGGTCGCATGACCATGCCCGGGCCGCCGCCGTACGGGGTGTCGTCGACGGTGCGGTGCCGGTCGTGGGTGAAGTCGCGCAGGTCGTGGACGGCCACGTCGAGCAGGCCCTGCTCGCGCGCCTTGCCGATGAGCGAGAGCTGCAGGGCGTCCAGGTAGGCCGGGAAGATCGTGACGACGTCGACGCGCATCAGTCGGCCTCGGTGTCCGGGTCGAACATCCCCCCGGGCGGGTCGACGACGACGCGTCCGCCGGCGACGTCGACCTCCGGCACGAGGGCCGCCACGAAGGGCACCAGCACCTCGGCGCCCGCGGCGGTGCGCACCACCAGCAGGTCCTGGGCCGCTCCGGCGTCCAGGCGCACGACCTCGCCGAGCACCTGCCCCGCCGGGTCGTCGACGCGCAGGCCGATGAGCTCGTGCTCGTACCAGGCGTCCGGCTCGTCAGAGGTCTCGACGTCGACCAGCAGCAGCACGCCGCGCAGCGCCTCGGCGGCGGTGCGGTCGGCGACGGAGGCGAACTGCAGCAGCAGCACGCCGTTGTGGTCGCGCGCGGTCTCGAGGGTGAGCGGCCCGGCGTCGGCGGGATCGGTGACGAACGTCGCGCCGGGCACGAACCGCTGCTCGGGGACGTCGGTGCGCACCTCGATGCTCACCTCGCCGCGCAGCCCGTGGGCCCGTCCGACGCGGGCGACGACACGCTGCATGCTCACTCCCTCGGTGCGGCGGCCGTAGCGGCCGGGAAACAGCGGCGTCCGAGCACCCGACCGGTGCGGTCAGGTGCTCGGACGCAGGTGGTGCTGGTCAGCGCACGCGGTCGGTGTCGACGATGTCGATCCGTACCGAGCGGCCGCTGGCCAGGGCGCCGACGACGGTGCGCAGCGCGCTCGCCGTCCGCCCCGACCGTCCGATCACGCGACCGAGGTCGTCCGGGTGCACGCGCACCTCGAGCATCTCGCCGCGACGGCCGTCGACCCGGCGGACGGTGACGTCGTCCGGGTGCTCGACGATGCCGCGGACGAGGTGGTCGAGGGCGTTCTCGAGCACGCTCAGGCCTCGGTGGTGGCGGCCTCGTCGGCCGAGGCGTCGGCGGTCTGCTCAGCGGCACCCTCGTCAACCTTCGGCTCGGCCTTCTTGGCGGCCTTCTTCTTGGGCGTGGTCGCGCCCTCCTTGACCGCATCGCCCGCGGAGGCGCGAGCGGCCTCGTTGAACAGCGCGTCGCGGTCGGGGCGCGGCTCACGGGTGCGCAGCGTGCCCTCGGCACCCGGCAGGCCCTTGAACTTCTGCCAGTCGCCGGTGACCTTGAGCAGCGCCAGCACCTGCTCGGTGGGCTGCGCGCCCACGCTGAGCCAGTACTGCGCCCGCTCGGAGTCGATGTCGATGAGCGACGGCTCCTCGGTCGGGTGGTACTTGCCGATCTCCTCGATCGAGCGACCGTCGCGCTTGGTGCGCGAGTCGGCCACGACGACGCGGTAGTACGGGGCCCGGATCTTGCCCAGGCGCTTGAGACGGATCTTGACGGCCACGGGTGTGGTCACTCCTGTGTCTGCGTGGGGTGGCGCGGCGGGCTCCCGGGTGGGGACTCGGGTGCCGTGGCGCTCGGGACACGGCGCGAGGCGGAGAGAGGGGCCGCGACGCACCGGTACGGCCGACCATTCTGCCAGACGTGGCCGGTTCTCTCGACCACGCCTCGACACAGGCCGGGGGTTCAGCCCTTGGCGACCTTCGCCAGGCGGTTCCAGGTGTCGACGACGGTGTCGGGGTTGAGCGACATCGAGGCGATCCCCCGCTGCATGAGCCACTCGGCGAGGTCCGGGTGGTCGCTCGGCCCCTGGCCGCAGATGCCGACGTACTTGCCGGCCGCCGTGCACGCCTCGATCGCCCGCTCGAGCATGAACAGCACGGCCGGGTCGCGCTCGTCGAACGACTCGGCCACCAGTGCGGAGTCGCGGTCGAGGCCCAGCGTCAGCTGCGTCATGTCGTTCGAGCCGATCGAGAAGCCGTCGAAGTGCTCGAGGAACTGCTCGGCGATCACGGCGTTCGAGGGCAGCTCGCACATCATGATGACCTGCAGGTCGTTCTCGCCGCGGCGCAGACCCTGCTCGGCCAGCAGCTCGACGACCCGGCGTCCCTCGGTGACCGTGCGCACGAACGGGATCATCACCTTGACGTTGGTGAGCCCCATCTCGTCACGCACGTACCGCAGCGCCTCGCACTCCATCGCGAAGCAGTCGCGGAACTGCTCGGAGACGTACCGCGACGCGCCGCGGTACCCGATCATGGGGTTCTCCTCGTGGGGCTCGAACCGGTCACCGGCGAGCAGGTTCGCGTACTCGTTCGACTTGAAGTCCGACATCCGCACGATCACCGGCTTCGGCGCGAACGCCGCCGCGATGGTGGCCACGCCCTCCGCCACCCGCTGCACGAAGTAGTCGCGCGGGCTGGGGTACGCGGCCACGGCCTCGCTCACCTGCGAGCGCAGCGGCTCGTCCAGCGTGTCGAGCTCCAGCAGCGCCCGCGGGTGGATGCCGATCTGCCGGTTGATGATGAACTCCAGCCGCGCGAGCCCGACGCCGGCGTTCGGCAGCCGCGAGAACGCGAAGGCCTGGTCAGGCGTCCCGACGTTCATCATGATGTCGACGTCGAGCTCGGGCATGGCCTGCAGGTCGGTCTCGATGACCTCGAAGTCGAGCACGCCCTCGTAGACGTACCCCGTGTCGCCCTCGGCGCACGACACCGTGACCTCGCGGCCGTCGGCCAGGTCGCGTGTCGCCGACCCCGTGCCGACGACGGCCGGGATGCCGAGCTCGCGAGCGATGATCGCGGCGTGGCACGTGCGGCCACCGCGGTTGGTGACGATCGCGCTGGCACGCTTCATGATCGGCTCCCAGTCAGGGTCGGTCATGTCGGCGACGAGCACCTCCCCCGGCGAGAACTGGCTCATCTGCTCGGCTGACTGCAGCACACGCACCGGCCCGGCGCCGATCTTCTGCCCGATCGCGCGGCCCTCGGCGATGACGTCGCCGCGCTCGTTGAGCCGGAACCGCTGCATCGTGGTCGCCGAGCGCCGAGACTGCACGGTCTCCGGCCGAGCCTGCAGGATGTAGAGCCGTCCGTCGACACCGTCCTTGCCCCACTCGATGTCCATCGGACGCCCGTAGTGGTCCTCGATGGCGACGGCGAGCCGCGCCAGCTCGGTCACCTCGGCGTCGGTGAGGCTGAAGCGCGCGCGGTCGGCGGGGTCGACGTCCACGAACTCCGTGGAGCGGCCGACGGTGCGGTCGTCGGTGTAGACCATCTTGGTGGCCTTGGTGCCGATGCCGCGCTTCAGGATCGCCGGGCGCCCCGCCCGCAGACCGGGCTTGTAGACGTAGAACTCGTCGGGGTTCACCGCACCCTGGACGACGGCCTCGCCCAGGCCGTACGACGACGTGACGAACACCGCGTCGTCGTAGCCGGACTCGGTGTCCATGGTGAACATCACGCCGGACGCGCCGACGTCCGAGCGCACCATCCGCTGCACTCCCGCCGACAGCGCGACCTCGGCGTGCTCGAAGCCGTGGTGCACGCGGTAGGCGATGGCGCGGTCGTTGTAGAGCGAGGCGAAGACCTCGCGGATGGCCCGCAGCACCCCGTCGATGCCCCGCACGTTGAGGAAGGTGTCCTGCTGGCCGGCGAAGGAGGCGTCGGGAAGGTCCTCGGCCGTGGCGCTCGAGCGGACGGCGAACGACACCTCCTCGTCGTCGCCGGCCAGGGTCGCGAAGGCCTCGCGGATCGCCGTCTCGAGGTGCTGCGGCAGCGGCTGCTCGATGACCCAGCGGCGGATCTCGGTGCCCGCGGCCGCCAGGGCCTGGACGTCGTCGGAGTCGAGCGAGGCGAGCCGCTCGGCGATCCGGTCGGCGAGGCCGGTCTCGCCGAGGAACGAGCGGAACGCGTCGGCGGTGGTGGCGAAGCCGTCGGGCACGCTCACCCCGGCGTCGGCGAGGTTGCTGACCATCTCGCCCAGCGAGGCGTTCTTGCCCCCGACCTGGTCGAGATCACCCATGCCGAGGCTGGAGAACCACCGGACGTCGTCGCTCATAGATCGCTTCCTTTGGTGAGGGTGTGATCGACCCACTCCCGCAGGCGGGGTCGGCCGGGCTGGCGTCGGTCGCTGAGAGTCTGCACGATCAGCGCGGCCATCTCCTCCACGGACCTAGTGGTGGAGTTGATGACCGGAAGGTGGTGGGCGCGGTACATCGCCTCGGCGCGTCGCAGCTCGAACGTGCACTGGTCGATCGAGGCGTAGCGCGAGTTCGGACGGCGCTGCTGGCGCACCTCGGCCAGGCGCGTCGGCGTGGCGAGCAGACCGAAGCACCGGTCGGCGAGCTCGCGCAGCGGCCGCGGCAGCTCGGTGCCCTCGAGGTCCTCGTCGACCAGGGGGTAGTTGGCCACGAAGAGCCCGTGCTGCAGCGCGAGGAACATCGAGGTGGGGGTCTTGCCACACCGCGACGGCGCGATGAGGATCACGTCGGCGCGGTCGATCGCGCGCAGCGTCTGGCCGTCGTCGTGCTGGATCGAGTACTCGATCGCCTGCATGCGCGAGTTGTAGCGCTGGACGTCACCCACGCCGTGCAGCCGACGGGGCACGTTCTGGGCGCTGACGCCGAGGGTCTGCTCCACGCGCGACATGTGCATCTCGTAGAAGTCGATGACCGGGCAGCGGGCCTTGCCGAGCTCGAGCCGGATCTCCTCCGTCGCCGCGGTCGAGAACACCAGCGGCGTCACGGGCCCGTCCATCGCCTCGTCGAGGATGGCCACGACCTGTCGCGCCTCCTCCACCGAGCCGATGAAGGGGATGAGCCGGCGCTCGAAGGTCAGGTGGGGGAACTGGATGAGCAGGGCGTTGCCCATGGTCTCGGCGCTGATGCCGGTGCTGTCGGACAGGAAGAACACGGGCACCGGAACGTCCGGCGACGCCGTCGTCGCGGGGGGCTCACCCATGGTGGTCAGGGTAGGGGGCGGCCCGGCTCGGCGCGCACCCAGAGGGCCAGGCGCGCGACCGCCCGCGGCTCGAGAGGCGCACTGGTGTCGAAACGCACCACGTCGCCGAGGGCCAGTGGGTGCGCACTGGTCGCGCCGCCGCTGTCCCACAGCGCGAGGCCGGCCGAGCCGCCGTGGATCGCGGCCCGCGACGGAAGGCGTTCGAGGTACCTGGTGCGGGCGACGTCGGCCGGGACGTCGCACCAGACCTCCACGGTGCCGGCCGGGTCGACCCCGGCCCGGTCGAGCCCGGCGCTGACGAGGTGTCGCGCCGACGTCGGCCACCAGCTCTCGACCACGGCCCCACTGGGGCAGTCGGCCAGCAGGCTCCACAGCGCCTCGGTGGAGCCGGCACCCAGCACTGGCGACCGGCCGTCCCACTGCTCGGCGTCCGCAGCCGCCAGAGACGCCCCGACGGCCTCCTTGACCGCGTCCTTGCTGAGCAGCGGCAGCGCCAGCTCCTGCGCCAGGGCCCGCGCGAGCGTCGACTTCCCCGCACCGGGCAGCCCGTTGACCAGCACGACGCGCCGCGCGCGGCGATGCGGCGCGTACGGCTCGGCCGGCCACTCCTCGGCCGTGACCGCGTAGCGCTCGTGGTCGCGCCAGGCCAGGCCGTCCGGACCGACGAGCCGGAGCATGCGGGGCGTCTCGCCCTCGTGCCGAAAGCCCAGGGAGCGCAGCACGAGCGCCGAGCGCACGTTGCCCGGCTGCACGTTCGCCTCCACGCGGTGCAGTCCGAGGCCACCATCGCGTTCGGCCCGCAGGCAGACGTCGACGACGAGCCGCAGACCCTCGCGGAACAGCCCGCGTCCGGCGTACGGGTCGTAGGCGTCGTAGCCGATGGACGCCGAGTGGAACGTGCCCCGCACGACGTTCGACACGTTGACCCGGCCGACGAGCCCGTGACTGCCGGCAGGGTCGTCGGCCAGCACCACGAACGTGCGGCGGGTGGGCGACTGCTCGGCGAGGTCGGCCTCGATCCGGCGCGGGTCGACGGGGTTCCAGCGCGCGATCCGCTGCTCGGACGCCGCGAAGGCCGCGCGGTAGGGCTCGACGTCCTGGCGGGCCACGGGGCGCACGTGCACCCCCGCCCCACGCGCGGTGAGGGGCTCGCTCACCACCGGCGTCCGCGCAGGACGACGGCACCGGGGTCGGCCAGCACGCCGAGGTCCTCGCGCGGGTCGGCGGGGTAGACGACGAGATCGGCGGACGCCCCCTCGGTGAGGGCCGGCCGGCCCAGCCACTCTCGCGCCGTCCAGGTGGCGGCGGCCAGCGCGTCGAGGCGCGGCAGGCCCGCACGGTGCAGCTCGGCGACCTCCTGCGCGGCCAGTCCGTGCGGCAGGGAACCGCCGGCGTCGGTGCCGCAGAACACCATCACGCCCTCCTCGAACGCGGCGCGCACGGTGTCGTAGCGGCGGGCGTGCAGGTCCCGCATGTGTCGCGCGTAGACCGGGAACTTCGCCTCGGCGCTGTCGGCGATCGTCGGGAACGTCGCGATGTTGACGAGCGTGGGGACGATGGCCACCCCGCGCTCGGCTGCGGCCTCGATCGTCTCGTCCGTGAGGCCGGTGGCGTGCTCGATGCAGTCGATGCCGGCGTCGATGAGGTCGGGCAGGCTGTCCTCGCTGAAGCAGTGCGCCGTGACGCGGGCGCCGAGCTCGTGAGCGGCGGCCATCGCGGCCTGGAGGACGTCGGCCGGCCAGCACGGTGCCAGGTCGCCGGTGTCGCGGTCGATCCAGTCGCCGACGAGCTTGACCCAGCCGTCGCCCGCCTGGGCCTCGGCTCGCACCTGGGTCACGAGCTGCTCGGGCTCGATCTCATGGGCGAAGTTGCGGATGTAGCGGCGCGTGCGGGCGATGTGGCGTCCGGCGCGGATGATGCGCGGGAGGTCGGGCGCGTCGTCGATCCAGCGGGTGTCGGCCGGGCTGCCGGCGTCCCGCACCAGCAGCGTGCCGGCGGCGCGATCGGTCTCGGCCTGGGCGCGGGTGGTGTCGTCGTCCACGGCCCCGTGGGCGTCGAGGCCGACGTGGCAGTGCGCGTCGACGAGGCCGGGCAGCACGTGCCCGTCGATCCGGACGACGTCATGGCCCGCCGCCGTGGGGCGCTCGAAGGTGAGCCGGCCGCCGACGACCCAGGCCTGCTCGACCTCCTCGTGCGGGCCGACGAGCACGGGTCCGGTGAGGTGCAGCACGTCCGCAGCCATGGCCGTCACCCTATCCGCGAGGTACGTTCGCCTCCCGGGGGACGGAGGCCGATGAGCAGCACACGACGCTGGAGCGGCACGGTGGTGGGCGCGCTGGTGGTGCTGGCCGCGTGCTCGTCGACCGCGGGCGGCGGCTCGCCGTCACCGGGCCCGACCACCGCGACGGCGTCCCCGACGACCACCTCGACGCCTTCTCCGACAAGCACTCCGACGACCAGCCCGACGGCGACGGCGACGGCGACGGCCACGCCCGACCGCGCCGAGCGGGCGCTGGCTCGCCTCAGCCTCGCCCAGCGCGTGGGCCAGCTGCTGATGGTGGGCAGCTCGGCCGAGCACGCGGACGCCGCCACGCGCCGGGCCGTGACGCGCTACCACGCCGGCAACGTCATGCTCACCGGTCGCAGCGCGCTGGGGGTCACCGCGACCGCTCGGGTGAGCCGGGCGCTGCAGTCGGACGCCGGAGCCTCCGCGACCGGCGGCGTACCACTGCTCGTCGCGACCGACCAGGAGGGCGGCCAGGTGCAGGTGCTCTCCGGCCCCGGCTTCTCCGACATCCCGTCCGCCCTGAGCCAAGGCACGTGGGCGTCCGCCACGCTGCAGGTCCGCGCGCAGCAGTGGGGAGAGCAGCTGCGGGACGCCGGTGTGCAGGTGAACCTCGCGCCCGTGGCCGACACCGTGCCGAGCTCACTGGGCCGCTCGAACGCCCCCATCGGCCGGTACTCGCGCGAGTTCGGTCACGACCCCGACACCGTGGGAGCCCACGCCGCGGCGTTCATCACCGGCATGACGACGGCGCGCGTCGCCACCGCGGCCAAGCACTTCCCCGGCCTCGGCCGGGTCCGCGGCAACACCGACACCACCAGCGGCGTCACGGATGGGACGACGACCCGCACCGATCCCTACCTGCAGCCGTTCCGCGCGGCCATCTCCGCGGGCACGCCGATGGTGATGATGTCGAGCGCGGTCTACAGCCGGATCGACCCCCACCACCCTGCCTGCTTCTCCCGCACCGTCGTGACGGACCTGCTGCGCGGCGACCTCGGGTTCGACGGCGTCGTCATCAGCGACGACCTGGGTCAGGCACGCCAGGTGCAGCGCTGGTCGGCCGGCTCCCGCGCGGTGCAGCTCGTCGCGGCCGGCGGGGACGTCGTGCTCACTGTCGACCCCGACGACGCACCGGCGATGTACACGGCGCTGTACGCGAAGGCCAAGAGCGACAAGGCCTTTCGCGCCAAGGTCGACGCCGCCGCTCTGCGGGTGCTGCGACTCAAGGCCGCCTACGGCGTCCTGCGCTGACGCCGGTAGCCAGCTCCCCGCCGTCCGCCCCGTCCCGCCGTGATCATGCACACCAGCGCACTCCTGGGGAGGATCACTGCACTCCACGAATGAAGCGGGGGCACCCACCTCCACTAGGAGTGCAGCGGGGTGCCACCGCGCCACAA
This sequence comes from Angustibacter sp. Root456, assembly GCF_001426435.1. NCBI lineage: Bacteria > Bacillati > Actinomycetota > Actinomycetes > Kineosporiales > Kineosporiaceae > Angustibacter > Angustibacter sp. Root456. Next base: position 62,175 of record NZ_LMER01000001.1, read on the forward strand.
GGGCTACGGAAGGTCAGCGGCCGAGGAACTTCTCGAAGCCCGCGGGCAGCTGGCTGAGCGCCTGAGCGTCCTCTTCCGGCGTCGTGCCGGCACCGAACGGCGATCCCGTCGAGCCCAGCGAGGCACCCCGCGACTCCTGCGCCCGCTGCGCGGCGAGGCGCTCCTGCTCCGCGCGCTTGGCCGGGTTGCCGCTCTTGCCCTTCTTGCGCTGCGGCGCCTTGCCCTTGGCCTTCTTACCGCCACCCATGCCGGGCAGCGAGCCCATGCCCGGGATGGCACCCATGCCGCGGCGCATCTGCTTCATCATCTTCTGCGCCTCGGTGAGCCGCTGCAGCAGCTCGTTGACGTCGGACACCGAGCGGCCCGAGCCGCGCGCGATGCGGGCTCGCCGCGAGCCGTTGATGAGCTTGGGGTGCTTGCGCTCGAACGGCGTCATCGACTGCACCATGGCCTCGACGCGGTCGAACTCGCGCTCGTCGATGGCGTCGAGCTGGTCCTTCATCTGGGCCATGCCCGGCATCATGCCGAGCATCTTCTTCAGCGAGCCCATCTGCTTGACGGCCTGCATCTGGGCGAGGAAGTCGTCGAAGGTGAAGTCCTCCTCCTCGACGAACTTGCGGGCCATGTTCTCGGCCTGCTCGGCGTCGAACGCCTTCTGCGCCTGCTCGATGAGCGTCATGACGTCGCCCATGTCGAGGATGCGGCTGGCCATGCGGTCGGGGTGGAAGACCTCGAAGTCCTCGAGCTTCTCGCCCGTGCTGGCGAACATGATCGGCCGGCCGGTCACGGTCGCCACCGACAGCGCCGCACCACCGCGGGCGTCGCCGTCCAGCTTCGACAGCACGACGCCGGTGAACTCGACGCCCTCGAGGAACGCCTGGGCGGTGGTGACGGCGTCCTGGCCGATCATCGCGTCGATGACGAACAGCACCTCGTCGGGCTGCACGGCGGCGCGGATGTCGGCTGCCTGCTGCATCAGCTCGGAGTCGATGCCGAGGCGGCCGGCGGTGTCGACGATCACGACGTCGTGCTGGCGGGCGCGAGCCTCTGCGACGCCGTCGCGCGCCACGCGTACCGGGTCGCCCACGCTCGCCTGGTCGAGGTCGTCGCCCTGGTTGCCCTTCTCGGGCGCGAACACCCGCACACCGGCCCGCTCGCCCACCACCTGCAGCTGGGTGACGGCGTTGGGGCGCTGCAGGTCGGCCGCCACCAGCAGGGGCGTGTGACCCTCCGACTTCAGCCACAGCGCGAGCTTGCCCGCGAGCGTCGTCTTACCGGCACCCTGCAGACCCGCGAGCATGATCACCGTCGGCGGGGTCTTGGCGAACCGCACGCGGCGGGTCTGGCCACCGAGCACCGACACCAGCTCGTCGTTGACGATCTTGACGACCTGCTGCGCCGGGTTCAGCGCGCCGCTCACCTCGGCGCCCAGGGCCCGCTCGCGCACCGCCGCGGTGAACTGCTTGACCACGGGCAGGGCGACGTCGGCCTCGAGCAGCGCGGTGCGGATCTCCTTCACCGTGGCCGCGACGTCCGACTCGGACAGGCGACCCTTGCCGCGCAGGTTCTTGAACGTGGCGGACAGGCGGTCGGACAGGGTGGCGAACACGAAGCAACCTCGGGGTGCTGGACGTCGTGGGACTGGAGACGAACGGTGGACGAGCTCGCCCCCAGCCTACTTGGCGTCCCCGGTGACCTCCTGCGCACGAGGCGGCAGCTCCGCGGCGTCGACGAGAGCGGCCACGACGCGGCCGACGCGGGGCGGGTCCAGCGCTCCTGCACCCGGCTCGGCCAGGTAGAGCGTGTCGACCGCCTGCCCCGCGTGAGTCGCCACGTGCGCCGACCGGACGTCGACCCGCGCCGTCGCGAGTGCTGTCCCCAACGCGTGGAGGAGTCCCGGCCGGTCGGCCGCGCGCACCTCCACCACCGTGGCGTCCTGCGAGGCCCCCGGCACCAGAACCACCCGCGGTTGAGGGGGCACCGACCGGGCGGGCCGGTACGCCGCGTCGCGCCGGTGCAGCCGGTCGAGCACGGTGGCGTCGCCACTCGCCAGACGCCGCAGCCCGAGCACGAGCGTCGCCACGGGCGGCAGGTCGCCGTAGGGCGCGCTCACCCACCAGCTGTCCACCGCCACCGCGCCGGCACTGGCACTGGCAGCGGAACCGGAACCGGAACCGGAACCGGAACCGGAACCGGAACCGGAACCGCCGACCGTGCGCACGAGGGCCGAACGCACCGACAGCCCGTGCGCGGCGAGCAGGCCCGAGACGTCGGCGAACAGGCCGAGCCGGTCAGGCGCGACGACCGTGACGACGTGCATGCCGTCGACCTGCTCGACGGCGACCTCGGGCTCCCCCGAGTCCCGCACCGCGGCGAGCAGCGCGGCCTCGCGCTCGCTCAGCGGTGCCGGCGCGGGCACCTCGCCCTCTGCCAGCAGCCGCCGGGCCCGAGCCACCAGGTCGTCGACCAGCCGGGCGCGCCACGAGCTCCACGCGGCGGGACCCGCCGCCAGCGCGTCCGCCTCGGTGAGCGCGCGCAGCAGGTCCAGGACGTCGCCGCGCCCGTCGACCGCCGCGGCCACGGCCTGCACCGTGCGGGGGTCGTCGGGGTCGCGCCGCGTCGCGAGGTCGACGAGCGTCAGGTGCTCGCGCACGAGCCGCTCGACGACGTCCACGTCGCGCGGCTCGTACCCGAGGCGCTCGGCGGCGCGGCGGGCGATCGGCGCACCGGTCGCGCTGTGGTCAGCCGAGCCGGGCAGCTTGCCGACGTCGTGCAGCAGCGCCGCGACGAGCAGCAGGTCGGGGCGCTCGACGTCGCGCAGGAACGCACCGGCCCGCACGACCGTCTCGACGAGGTGCCGGTCGACGGTGTGCCGGTGCACGGCGTTGCGCTGCGGCCGTGAGCGCACCGCCTCCCAGCCCGGCAGCCAGGCGCTCACCAGCCCGGCCAGGTCGCACGCCTCCCACGTCGCGACCAGGCCGGGCCCGGCACCGAGCAGGTCCAGGAACGCCTCGCGCATCGGCGCCGTCCACGGCTGCTCGCCCGGCGCGGCGGTCCGTGCGAGGTGCTCGACGGTCACCGGCGACAGCGGCAGCGCGAGCCGCGCCGAGGTCGCCGCGGCCCGTAGCGCGAGAGCCGGGTCGGTGCGCGGGTCGACGCCCACCCCGAGCACCACCTCGCCGTCGTGCTCCACGAGCCCGTGCCCGAGTGGCCGCAGCACCGGACGGCGCGGGCCGCGGCGCAGGCGCCGCGCGGGAGCCGCCTGCCGGGCCCGGCGGGCCGTGGTGTCGAGGGCGAAGGCCACCGTGCGCGCTGCCCGCGACACCCGCGTGAGCAGGTCGTCGGCGTCGTCGGCGCCCACGAGCCCGGCCACGGTGTCCTGCTCGGCCAGCAGCAGCGTGTCGCCCGCCCTCCCGCTGACCACCTGCAACGCGTCCCGGACGTCGAGCAGCAGGCGGTGCGCGGCGTCCACCGGCACGTGCGGCCGGTCAGCGAGCCACGAGGCCGACAGGGCCCGCAGCACCGTGACGTCACGCAGGCCGCCGCGACTGTCCTTGAGGTCGGGCTCGAGCAGGAACGCGGCGTCACCGTACCGCTCGGCCCGCTCCTCGACGGCGCTGAGCAGCTCGGGCAGGCGGCGGCGCGCGGCCCCGCGCCAGTCGTCGAGCAGCCGGCTGCGAGTCGCCGCCACGAGCTCGGCGTCGCCTGCCACCACCCGCAGGTCGAGCAGTCCGACGCCGGCGGCCAGGTCGTGCGAGCCGACGTCGCGGCACTGGGCCGGGGTGCGCACCGAGTGGTCGAGGCGCACCCCGGCGTCCCAGATCGGGTACCAGAGCCGCTCGGCCAGCGCGGCGACGTCCGGGCTCGCCAGCGCGTGGCCGTCGTGCAGCAGCACCAGGTCGAGGTCGCTCGTCGGGCCGGCCTCCTGGCGCGCGAGGCTGCCCACGGCCGCGAGCGCGACGCCGGCCGGCGCGGCCGGCTCCCCCACGGCTGCCGACCAGACGTCGGCCAGCCACGCGTCCACGAGCGTCGTGAGCGCGCGCCGGCGACCCGGCCCGTCACCGGTGTGCCAGGACGGGGACCGGGCCGCCGAAGTCAGCCGCTCGGCTCGCAGGTCGCGCACGCTCAGAGCGCGTCCAGCCCGCGCTCGCCGGTGCGGACGCGGGCGACGTCCTCGACCGGAACGGTCCAGACCTTGCCGTCGCCGATCCGCCCGGTCTGCGCGCTCTTGACGAGCACCTCGAGGACGTCGGGGGCGTCGTCGTCGCCCACGAGCACCTCGACGCGCAGCTTCGGCACGAGGTCGACCGTGTACTCGGCGCCGCGGTAGACCTCGGTGTGCCCGCGCTGGCGGCCGTAGCCGCTCGCCTCGCTCACGGTCATGCCCTGCACCCCGAAGGACTCCAGGGCCGACTTCACGTCGTCGAGCTTGTGGGGCTTGATGATCGCGGTCACGAGCCTCATGCCGACACCTCCGTCGTCCGCGCTGCGCTGGCCGACCCCACGGTCGGCCGGAAGCCTCCACCGGACACCCCGGCGAGGTCGTACCCGGTCTCAGCGTGCTCCGCCGAGTCGATGCCGCTGACCTCGGCCTCCTCGCTGACCCGAAAGCCCATCGTCCGGTGCAGCACCAGCCCGATCACGTAGCTCGCGACGAACGACGTGACCAGCACCGCCAGCGCCCCGACCACCTGACGCCAGAGCTGGTCGAGGCCCCCGCCGTAGAACAGGCCCTTCACGGCGGCCGGGGCAGCGTCGGTGGCGAAGAACCCGATGGCGATGGTGCCCCAGAGTCCACCGACGAGGTGGACGCCGACCACGTCGAGCGAGTCGTCGAAGCCGAGCCGGAACTTCAGGCCGACGGCGTAGGCGCAGGCCACGCCGGCCACGGCGCCGATGGCGATGGCCCCCAGCGGCGAGACCGCCGAGCAGGAGGGCGTGATCGCGACCAGCCCGGCGACGACGCCGGACGCCGCACCCAGCGACGTCGGGTGGCCGTCACGCACGCGCTCGGTGGCCAGCCAGCCGAGCATCGCCGCGGCCGTCGCGACGATCGTGTTGACGAAGACGACGGCGGCGGTGTTGTTGGCGGCGAGCGCCGAGCCGGCGTTGAAGCCGAACCAGCCGAACCACAGCAGGCCCGCACCGATCATCACCAGCGTGAGGTTGTGCGGGCGCATCGGGTCGCGGCCGAAGCCCACCCGCTTGCCGAGCACGAGCGCCAGCGCCAGACCCGCCGCACCCGCGTTGATGTGGACGGCGGTGCCCCCGGCGAAGTCGATCGCCTTGAGGTTGTTGGCGATCCAGCCGCCGACGTGGGTGACCACGCCCTTGTCGTCGGTGACGGTGAAGTCGAAGACCCAGTGGGCGATCGGGAAGTAGACGACCGTGGCCCAGATGCCGGCGAACACCATCCAGGTGCCGAACTTGGCGCGGTCGGCGATGGCGCCGGAAATGAGGGCCACGGTGATGATGGCGAACACGGCCTGGAAGGCCACGAACGCCATGGTCGGCAGGCCCCCGCCCTGCGACGTCGCGTCGACCATCAGGCCCTTGAGGCCGAGGAACTCGGTCGGGCTGCCGAGCAGCCCTGCGCCGACGTCGTTGCCGAACGCGAACGAGTAGCCGTACAGCACCCACAGCACGGTGATGAGCCCGAGGGCGCCGAAGCTCATCATCATCATGTTGAGCACGCTCTTGCCGCGGACCATGCCGCCGTAGAAGAGCGCGAGGCCGGGGGTCATCAGCAGCACGAGGGCGGCGCTGGTGAGCACCCAGGCGGTGTCGCCGGTGTTGACCACGGCAACCTCCATCGGGAGTCGGGAGCGGATGCCCTCGACCTTCCCCAGCCGTGGTTTCGTCCTCGCACCGCGAATGTTTCGGTGAGGTCACCAACCGCCCGGCCGCGTGAAACCTGTGTTGCGTCCGCGCGACGGCTCGCCGGCGCGGCGCGGCTCGGCTCAGGCCAGCAGCGCGTCGACGAACTCCTCGGCGTCGAACGGGGCGAGGTCGTCCGGGCCCTCACCGAGCCCGACGAGCTTCACCGGCACGCCGAGCGCGCGCTGCACGGCGACGACGATGCCGCCCTTCGCCGTCCCGTCGAGCTTGGTGAGCACGATGCCGGTGATGTTGACGACCTCGCTGAACACCTGGGCCTGGCGCATGCCGTTCTGGCCGGTGGTCGCGTCGAGCACCAGCAGCACCTCGTCGACCGGCGAGCGCTTCTCGATGACCCGCTTGACCTTGCCGAGCTCGTCCATGAGGCCGGCCTTGTTCTGCAGGCGGCCCGCGGTGTCGATGAGGACGACGTCGACCTCGGCGTCGATGCCGGCGCTCACCGCGTCGAAGGCGACGGCGGCGGGGTCGGCGCCGTCGCGGTCGGACCGCACGGTGGGGACGCCGACGCGGCTGCCCCACGTCTGCAGCTGGTCGGCCGCCGCGGCGCGGAACGTGTCGGCCGCGCCCAGCAGGACGTCGCGGTCCTCGGCCACGAGCACGCGAGCGAGCTTGCCCACGGTCGTCGTCTTGCCGGTGCCGTTGACACCGACGACGAGGACGACGGCGGGGCGGCCGACCGCGGCGTCCAGGGCGAGCGAGCGGTCCATCGTGGGGTCGACGAGCGCCACCAGCTCGCGCCGCAGCACCCCCCGCAGCTGCTCGGGGTCGGCGATGCCGTCGACGCGCACCTCGGTGCGCAGCCGCTCGATGAGCTCGGTGGTCGGCCCGACCCCGAGGTCGGCGCCGAGCAGGGTCTCCTCGACCTCGTCCCACGTCTCGTCATCGATGTGGTCGCGGCTGAGCAGCGCGAGCAGGCCCTGGCCGAAGGTGGAGTTGGAGCGGGCCAGCCGCGCGCGCAGCCGGTGCAGCCGGCCACCAGCCGGGGCCGGGCGCTCGAGCGCGGGCAGGGGCTCGAGCTCGGGCTCGACCACGGCCGGTTCGCGGTCGAGCACCGCGACGTCCTGGATGTCGCGCTTGGGCGCGTCGCGAGGTGGGGTGGCGTCGTCACCGACGCCCGGCGCGTAGTCCGTGCCGGGGCGGGGCGCCGACGGAGCCGACCCCCGACCGCGGCCGCGCAGCAGGCCGACCAGCGCGCCCGCGAGGAAGAGGATCGCGACGGCGATGACGATGACGAGGGTGATGGGGTCCACGAGGAGCGATTCTCCCAGACCGGGCGCGGCGCGGCTCAGGCGCGGTGGCGGCGCTCCGCGCTCTCCGTCGAGGACGTGGTCGCGGGCTCGCGCAGGTCGATCTCCTGCGGGCCGAGCGCCGCGGACGGCGCCGGCTCGTACGTGGGCTCGGCGTCGGCGGACCGGTTGGGCAGCCGCTCGGCGAGGTCGCCGACCCGCTCACCGACCTTCTCCCGGGCCGTGCCGACGGCCTCGACGGTGCGCTCACGCGCGGTCTGCACGAGCTGCTCACCCTCACGCGAGAGCACGTCGCGGCCCTCGCGGTAGGCGGGGACGGCGACCATCGCCACCACCACACCGGCGATGAGCAGGGTGACCAGCATCCCGATGATCAGCACCGTCATGCCTCTACCGTGCCTCACTCGGCACACACGGCTCAAATCGGCGCGCGACCCGGGCGGGTCGCGGGTGGGGTCAGGCGCTGGAGGCCTCGCGCAACCGTTGGCTCACCACAGTCGTGACGCCGTCGCCGCGCATCGTGACGCCATACAGCGCGTCGGCGTTCTCCATCGTGCGCTTCTGGTGCGTGATCACGATGAGCTGGCTGGACTCGCGCAGCTCCTCCATGATCTGGATCAAGCGCCCGAGGTTGGTGTCGTCGAGCGCCGCCTCGACCTCGTCCATGACGTAGAACGGGCTCGGCCGGGCCTTGAAGATCGCCACGAGCAGCGCCACCGCCGTGAGCGACCGCTCGCCACCCGACAGCAGCGACAGCCGCTTGACCTTCTTGCCCGGCGGGCGCGCCTCGACCTCGATGCCCGTGGTGAGCATGTCGCTGGGGTCGGTGAGCACCAGACGCCCCTCACCGCCGGGGAACAGCCGAGAGAACACGCCCTCGAACTGCGCGGCGGTGTCGTGGTAGGCCGCGGTGAACACCTGCTCGACCCGCTCGTCGACCTCCTTGACGATGTCCATGAGGTCGGTGCGGCTGCGACCGAGGTCGGCGAGCTGCGCAGTGAGGAACTTGTGCCGCTCCTCCAGCGCCGCGTACTCCTCGAGCGCCAGCGGGTTGACCCGCCCGAGCAGACTGAGCGCCCGCTCGGCCTTGCGCAGCCGCTTCTCCTGCTCCTCGCGCACGTACGGCCGCGGCTCGGGAGGCGTCTCGGGCTCGGGGTCACCGGGCACGGCGGGCGACGGCGGCACGAGCTGGTGCGGGCCGAACTCCTCCATGAGGACGTCGGGGTCGACGCCGAGCTCCTCGACCGCCTTGGCCTGCAACGACTCGATGCGCAGTCGCTGCTGGGTGCGCGCCACCTCGTCCTTGTGCACCGAGTCGGTGAGCTCGCGCAGCGTGTCCTCGAGCTCGCGCAGCTCGGCGCGCACGGCGTTCAGCTCGGCCTCGCGCTGCGAACGCGTCGCCTGGGCGGCGTCGCGCTCGGCAGTCGCCTGCTCGAGCGAGGCGGTCAGCAGCTCGTGGGTGAACTCGGCGGCCACCTGGACGGCGTGCGCCACCTCGGCCTCGCGCTGGCGGCGCGCCCGCCGAGCGGCGGCCCGCTCGCGGGCCTGCTGCTCCTCGCGCACGGCGCGCTCGAGCGACTCGGCACGCGCGGTGAGCGCCCGCACGCGCTCCTCACCCGTGCGCAGGGCGAGCCGAGCCTCGGTCTCGCCGGCCCGGGCGGTGGCGGCCTCCTCGTCGAGGCGGTCGCGCTCGTCGGTCGACGGCTCGCCGACCTCGTCGGGCTCGTCCTCGGCGGCGGCAAGGCGCTGCTCGAGCTCGCTGAGCGTCGCCTGGTCGGCCTCGAGCGCGGCCACGGCGCTCTCCCGGGCCTTGCGCACGCGGTCGGCCTCGGCGTGCGCCGACCGGACGGCGGCACCGAGGTGGCCCAGCCGCTCGGCCACCGCGGCGTGCTGGGCGTCGGACTCGTGCAGCCGCTCCAGCGCCGCCTCGACGCGCTCGAGCGCCTCCGCTGCGGCACGCTCGGCGGCGGCGAGCGCGAAGCGATGCTGCTCGACGCGGCGGGTGGCCGCGGCGGCGGCGTCGCTCGCCTCGTCGGCCGCCGCCTGCACCTCCAGCAGGCTGGGTGCGCTGGCCGAGCCGCCGCGCACCAGGCCGGGAGCCAGCACATCGCCGTCCGAGGTGACGGCGGTGCAGTCGGGCAGCGCCCGCACGAGCGCGCGGGCGTCGTCCAGTGTCTGGACGGCGGCCACGCGGGTCAGCAGCCGCTCGATCGCGGGTCGCACGGTGTCGGGCACCTGCACCAGCTCACGCACCCAGCGCGCGCCGTCGGGCAGCTGCGGCCAGCGCCCGGGCTCGTCCTGCGGCGCGGGTGCACCGGCGACGACGAGCCCCGCCTGCCCGGCGTCCTGCGAGCGGAGCATGCGCAGCGCGCCGACCGCGGCGTCCAGCGAGTCGACCGCCACGGCGTCGGCCGCGGCACCGAGGGCCGCGGCCACGGCGGTCTCGTAGCCGGACTCGACGGTGAGCAGCGTCGCGACCGAGCCCAGCACACCGCTCACGCGGTCGTCGGCGGCGAGCAACGCGCCCCCGCCGTCCTTGCGAGCCAGGCCCAGCTCCAGCGCCTCGCGCCGGGCGGTCCAGGTGGCGCGCTCACGCTCAGCGGCCCGCTCGGCCTCGCGCAGCCGCTCGACCTCGGCCTCGGCGGCCTCGAGCGCGGCGCTCGCCTGCTCGTGCTCGGCGTCCAGGCCCTCCTCGCCACGCTCGACGCCGGCCACCTGCGACTCCAGCGCCGTGAACTCCTGCTCGGCCTCAGCGCCACGGGCGAGCGCCTCCTCGAGCGTCTCGGCGAGCCGGCCGACCTCGGCCTCGGCGGCCTCGATCCGGCTGCGCCGGGCCTGCACCTGACCCGACAGCCGAGCCAGGCCCTCACGGCGGTCGGCGGCGGCACGCAGGGCGGTGGCCAGGCGCTTCTGGGCGTCGGCGAGCGCCTGCTCGACCTGCTGGCGGTGCTCCACGGCGCGGGTGAGCGTCTCGCGGTGCCCGGTGATCTGCTCGGCGAGCGACCGCTCGTCCTCGCGCACCCGCGCCGCCTGAGCGGCGAGCTGCTCGGGGTCGCGACCGGTCTGCGCCGTGTCGTCGCTCTCGCTGGCGAGCAGCCGCAGCCGCTCACGGGCCACGCCCTCGGTCGACCGCAGCCGCTCGCGCAGGCTGCTGAGGCGGTACCACGTCTCCTGCGTGCGGGCCACGAGCGGCGCCTCAGCCTGCGCGGCCTCCTCCAGCCGCGCGAGGCGGGCTCGTGCCTCGCTCAGGGCCTGCTCGACCTCGGCGCGCCGCTCGCGCAGCGCCGTCTCGTCAGCCACCTCGGCCTCGAGCGTGCTCGTGAGCTGGGCGAGGTCGTCGGCCAGCAGGCGCAACCGCGCGTCACGCAGGTCGGTCTGGACGACGACGGCCTTGCGGGCCACCTCGGCCTGGCGCCCCAGCGGCCCGAGCTGGCGGCGGATCTCGGCGGTGAGGTCGGAGACGCGCGTGAGGTTGGCCTGCATCGCCTCGAGCTTGCGCAGCGCCTTCTCCTTGCGCTTGCGGTGCTTCAGGACGCCTGCGGCCTCCTCGATGAAGCCCCGGCGCTCCTCCGGCGTCGCCCGCAGGACGGCGTCCAGCTGGCCCTGGCCCACGATGACGTGCATCTCGCGGCCGATGCCGGAGTCCGAGAGCAGCTCCTGGACATCGAGCAGGCGGCAGGCCGTGCCGTTGATCGTGTACTCCGAGCCGCCACCGCGGAACATCGTGCGCGAGATCGTGACCTCGCTGTAGTCGATGGGCAGCGCGCCGTCGGTGTTGTCGATCGTGAGGCTCACCTCGGCGCGGCCCAGCGGCGGGCGCCCGGAGGTGCCGGCGAAGATGACGTCCTCCATCTTGCCGCCGCGCAGGCTCTTGGCGCCCTGCTCGCCCATGACCCACGCCAGCGCGTCGACGACGTTCGACTTGCCGGAGCCGTTGGGTCCCACGACGCAGGTGATGCCCGGCTCGAGGTTCAGCGTCGTCGCGGACGCGAAGGACTTGAATCCCCGCAGGGTGAGGCTCTTGAGGTACACCGGGCGCTCGCTCCTGGCCGACTGCGCTGGCCCGTGGCCGGGCCAGTTGCGGAAACTGTGCTGGATCTGTGCGGGGAAGTGCGGCCACAGTACCGCCTCGACCCCGGCCGACCCCTATCGCTCGGTGAACCCGCTGGTCGTGCCGCGCGCCTGCGTCCACTGCTCCGTCACGCCGGTCACCCGGCCGGGACGCCCGGTGGTCGAGGGCTGCTCGGCCAGCTGGGTGAGCAGACGGTCGCAGGCTGCGCGCTCGCCCTCAGCCACCACCTGCACCCGACCGTCGGGCAGGTTGGTGGCGTGACCGGCGAGCCCCAGCTCGAGAGCCCGAGAGCGGGTCCACCACCGAAAGCCCACCCCTTGGACGTCGCCGCGCACGAAGGCGGTCAGGCGCACCGGGCCGGTGCGGTCGAGGTCGTCGTCCACGGGCCGAACGTTACGTCGCTCGGCGCGCCGCGCCACCTGCCGCGATGATGGGGCGGTGCCTGAACCACTCGCCCAGTACGCCTGCCAGGACGCCTGCCAGTGGGGACCGGACGACCGCGCCGCGGCGCCCCGCCGCTTCGCGTGCGCCGGCTGCGGCTCGCAGTGGGACCACACGCAGCTGTGGACGCCGATCGACCGCGACGGCACGGTGCCGGCGTCGGTGCGTGCGGAGCTGGCCCGGGCCGCGGGAACCTGACGGCGCCGCGCTGCGTCCCAGCGACGTCCGGATCGACCAGGCAGGAGGACCGCCATGACCTCCCGGCACACGACGCCCGGGCGCCTCGCCGTGGCGGGGCTGGTGCTCGCGGCCCTGGCTGCCTGCGGCGCCCAGCCCGAGAACGGCTCCGAAGCCGGCCAGCCGTCGCGGGGCACGACCGGCTCGACGACCGGCTCGACGACCGGTTCGACGATCGGTTCGACGGCCGGCCCGGTGGGGCTCGTCGGCGTGTGGCGGGTGGAGTCGGCGTCCGGGNGCGCTCGGTGCTGCGCTTGGCCGCCGGCGACCTGTCGTGGTGGCGCGACTGCGGGGTGGCCTTCGGGTCGTGGCAGGCAGGAGCCGGGATGCTGCTGCTCGATGCCGGCGACAGCTCGGTCGGCAGCTGCGCCCGCACCGGCGGCGCCGGCACCACGGCCTCCGGCTGGCTCGAGCGCACCACGCGGTACGAGCGCGACGGCGACGGCTGGCGGCTACTCGACACGGGCGGCCGCCGGCAGGCCACGCTGCGGCCCGGCGCGACGGTGACGCCGCGCCCCGGGGTCGACGCCTCGCTGGCCGCGCCGCCCACCCTCGACGCCGCGGCCCGCGCAGCGCTCGCCGAGCCGGCGCCGCTGCCCTCCGGCCTGCGACCGGCGTCCCGGGCGACGGCCGCCGGACGCTGGACGCTCGCCGAGCCGCCCTCACGCACCCCGGCCCGCCCGGCGGCGGGCAGCAGGCCGCCGTTCGTCTTCGCCGATCCGCAGGGCACCTGGACCGGGTGGGACGGCTGCAACGCCGCGTCCGGGCGCTGGCTGGTCGGCGACGACGGCCGGCTGCTCACGACGTCGGGGCCCCGGACCCTCATCGGCTGCGAGGGCATCGACCTGCCGGCGCTGTGGGCCTCGGCGGCGCGCGTCGGTCTGGCCGATCGCCAGCTCGTGCTCGTCGACCGCACCGGCCACGAGCTCGTGCGGCTGAGCGGCCCGCGGGTGGTGGCGAGCGTGACCCACGGCCCCGTGCAGCGCTGACGTGGCGCAGAGCGGCACGAACGGCGGAGGGGGTAAACCAGAGGCAACCGGTGGTGCGCGCGCTCTAGGGTCACCGGCTATGCGCGCACGCCCCGTCTCGCCTGACGACCTGCCCGCCGTCACGGCGTTGCAGGCCGCCTTCGACACCCACTGGTTCGGCGCTCAGGAGAGCGACGAGAGCGAGATCAAGCAGGTGCTCGAGCTCGCCGTCCCGCTCGACGAGCGCAGCCGCGCCCTGGTCGCCGACGACGGCGGGTTGCTCGCCGCCACCTGGTGGTGGAGCCCGGACGACGTGTTCCTGAGCGTCCGCCACGACGCGCCCGAGGTCGTGCGCCGGGACGTCTTCGACGACCTGCTCGCGTGGTACGCCGCCTGCGGCGTCCACTCGGTCGAGGCCCTCGCCGGCGACGACGCCTTCGCCGCGGCGCTGGACCGGCACGGCTGGGAGCACTGGCTGTCGTCGTTCGAGCTGTTGCGCGAGGTCTCCCCCGACTGGCAGCTGCCCGAGCCGGTCTGGCCCGACGCCGTCACGGTCACCGACCTCGGGCCGGACGCCGAGCGCGCCACCCACGAGCTCATCTACGACCGGGCGCGCTGGGCGACGGTGCCCGGACACGGCAACCGGGGCTTCGAGGAGTGGCGGCACCTCTTCGTGGCCGGCGAGCCCGCCGACCAGCAGGTGCTGGCCTGGCGCGGCGAGGAGCTGGTGGGCGCCGCGCTCGGCAAGATCTTCTCCGACGGGTCGGGCTGGGTCGCTCAGCTCGCGGTGCCGCAGGAGCTGCAGAAGCAAGGCATCGGCCGGGCGTTGCTGCTCGAGGCGTTCCGTCGCCGGGTCGCGGGCGGCGCCAAGCGGCTCGGCCTCGGGGTGAGCGCCGAGAACTCCCACGCCCTCGGGCTCTACCTCGGGGTCGGCCTGCAGGTCGACCGCGAGTGGCGCAAGTACCGGCCCGCCAGCAGCGCGGGCGCTACCAGCGAGCGCGTCGCGGGCGGGGCTGGCAGCGCGGGCAGCTGAAGCTCGAGCGGTTCATGAACGCGTCGCGGCGGATCGGCGTGCCGCACCGGGGGCACGGCCGGCCGGCCTGCCCGTAGGCGGCCAGCGAGCGGTCGAAGTAGCCGCTCTGGCCGTTGACGTTGACGTACAACGCGTCGAACGACGTGCCGCCTTGCCCGAGCGCCTCGCGCATCACCTCGGCCGCGGCGTCCAGCACGCGCCGGGCGTCGGCGCGACGCAGCGTCTCGGTGGGCCGCGCGCCGTGCAGCTCGGCTCGCCACAGCGCCTCGTCGGCGTAGATGTTGCCGATACCCGACACCAGCGTCTGGTCGAGCAGCGCCCGCTTGAGGCCGGTGCGGCGACGGCGCAGGGCCGTCACCACCGCCTCGACGTCGTAGCGCGGGTCGAGCGGGTCGCGCGCGATGTGCGCCACGCTGGCCGGGACGGTGTCGCCCTCACCGGCGCCCACGAGCGGCTCCAGCGCCATGCCCCCGAAGGTGCGCTGGTCGACGAAGCGCAGGTCGGGGCCGTCGTCGGCGAAGGCGAGCTCGACCCGTAGGTGGGTCTCGGGGGCTGCGGTAGGCGGCTGCACCAGCAGCTGCCCGCTCATGCCCAGGTGGACGACGAGCGCCTCGTCGGGCGGCGACGGCGGCTCGCCGAGGTCGAGCCAGAGGTACTTGCCCCGGCGGCGGGCGGCGAGCACGGTGCGGCCGGCGAGGCGGCCGACGAGGTCGTCAGCTCCCGGCACGTGCCGACGCACCGCCCGCGGGTGGTGCACGGCGGCGGAGCGGATCACCCGGCCGACGGCGTGCTGCTCGACACCCCGGCGGACGACCTCGACCTCGGGCAGCTCGGGCACCCGGGGCTCAGGCCTCCTCGGACTGCCGCGCCCGCAGGGTGCGCCAGGCCGTGGCGGCCGCGTGCTGCTCGGCTTCCTTCTTGCTCTTGCCGGTGCCGCTGCCGAGGTCCTCGCCCGCGATGCGCGCCACGGCGGTGAACACCTTGTCGTGGTCGGGGCCGTCGTCGTCAAGGACGTACTCGGGCACGCCGAGACCGGCGGACGACGTCATCTCCTGCAGGCTGGTCTTCCAGTCCAGGCCCGCCCCGAGCTGGGCGGCCTGCTCCATCAGCGGGTCGACGAGCCGGTGCACGAGGTCGGCCGCGACCTCGATGCCGTGGTCGAGGTACACCGCACCGAGCAGCGCCTCGACCGTGTCGGCGAGGATGGAGTCCTTGTCGCGCCCGCCCGTGGCCTCCTCACCGCGGCCGAGGTAGACGTACCGGCCGAGCTCGAGGGTGCGCCCGACGCCGGCGAGCGCGCGCATGTTGACCACCGAGGCGCGCAGCTTGGCCAGCTGCCCCTCGGGCAGGTCGGGGTGCGTGCGGTAGAGCGTGTCGGTCACCACGAGGCCGAGCACCGAGTCACCGAGGAACTCCAGGCGCTCGTTGGTGGGTAGGCCACCGTTCTCGTAGGCGTAGCTGCGGTGCATCAGCGCGCGCTGCAGCAACGCAGCATCGACCTGCAGGCCGATGCTGGCCTGCAGGTCGGTGGCGTCAGCCGGCTGGCTCATCGCGCGTCGGACGTCGACACGAGAGGAGACAGCGCGATCAGCCCTGGTGCTCGGTGCGCTCGGCCGCGGCGTAGTGCCGGCCGGCGTACGTGCCGCAGCTCGGGCAGGCCATGTGCGGCTGCTTCGGCTCACGGCACTGCGGGCACGCGGACAGCGTCACGGCGGTCGTCTTCCAGTTCGCCCGGCGCGAGCGGGTGTTGGATCGCGACGTCTTCCGCTTCGGGACAGCCACGTCAGTTCTCTTCCTGGTCGTCGGTCGACTGGCCCGGGGCCCGGGTCAGTCCCTGCAACGCGGCCCACCGGGGGTCGACCACGTCGTGGTGGTGTTCGGGGTCGTCCGCCAGGCGCGCCCCGCACTCGGAGCACAGTCCCGGACAGTCGTCCCGGCACACCGGTTGGAACGGCAGCGCAGGCACCACCGCGTCCCGGAGCGCGCCCTCGAGGTCGATCAGGTCGCCCTCGAGCTCACGCACCTCGTCCTCGTCGACGTCGGCTTCAGGCCGCTTGCCGGGGTAGGCGTACAGCTCCATGAGCTCGACCTCGACGTCCTGCTCGAGGTCGGTCAGGCACCGCCCGCACTCCCCGGTGGCGCGTCCTGCCACCGTGCCGGTCACGAGGACCCCCTCCATCACCGACTCCAACCGCAGGTCCAGCCGCAGCGGCGAACCCTCGGCGACGCCGATGACGTCGGTGCCCATCTCTGCCGGAGC
Organism: Angustibacter sp. Root456; assembly: GCF_001426435.1. Lineage (NCBI taxonomy): Bacteria > Bacillati > Actinomycetota > Actinomycetes > Kineosporiales > Kineosporiaceae > Angustibacter > Angustibacter sp. Root456. The sequence continues at coordinate 78,331 of NZ_LMER01000001.1, forward strand.
CGGCACCTCTCGGGAGATCTTGACCATCGACCCCGGACGGCGGCCCAGCTCGTGCGTGTCGAGCACGAGCGGCGCGCGGGGGTCGAGAGTGATCGCAGGCTCCAGGAAAGTGGCGGCTTCGGCCGGTCAGGGCCGACGCACAAGGTTACCGGACGACCGCGTCGTCACCCAATCCGCTGCCGGACCCCCGCGCCTCGTGGCCCTCGTGGCCCTCGCCGGCCGTACCGCGGGCTCCGGGCTCCTCGTCGCCCTCACCTGAGGGGTCGGCGTCGGCCACGATGCCCCGCGCGCGGTCGACCGCCGAGCGCTGCGAGAGGTGCTCGCGTCCGCGCTGCACCTGCTGGCTCAGCTTGTCGAGGGCCACCTCGAACTCCCCGAGCTTGCGGTCGACGTAGTCGTCGGCCTCCTCGAGCAGGCGGGTGGCTTCGGCCTGGGCGTGCTGCTGCACCTCGGCCGCGCGCTCGCGGGCGGCCCGCACCACCTCGGTCTGCTCCACCAGGCGGTCGTGCTCGGTCTGCGCTTCAGCGAGCAGCTGCTCGGCCTGCGCTCGCCCCTGCTCGACGACGGCCTCGCGATCCGACAGCAGCAGGTCCGCGTGGTGCAGCTCCTCGGGCAGCAGCTCGCGCAGCTCGTCGAGCAGGCCGAGCAGCTCGACCCGGTTGACCAGCGCCGACGCCGACATCGGCATCGCCCGGGCGTCCTCGACGTACTGCGTGATCTCGTCGAGCTTGTCGTGCACGTCCACAGCCAGTCCTCTCGGGTCAGGCCCGCCGGTGCGCCACCAGCGCGTCGCGGACGACGTCGGGCACGAGCCCGCTCACGTCGCCACCGTAGGCGTTGACCTGCCGCACCAGCGAGCTGGACACGTGGGCCAACCGGGGGTCGGCGGCCACGAACACCGTCTCGACGCCGGTGAGGTGACGGTTCATCAGCGCCATCGGCAGCTCGTAGTCGAAGTCCGCACCACCGCGCAGACCCTTCACGACGTGCGCGGCACCCAGCTCGCGGCAGACGTCGACCAGCAGCCGGCCGCCGAACTCGACCACCCGCACGCGCTCGCGGCCCTCGAGCACGTGCCGCAGCAGCTCGACCCGCTCGGCCGCCGTGAACGTGCCCCGCTTGTCGGGGTTGTGCAGCACCGCGACGACCACGTCGTCGAACATCGCCGCCGCGCGCTCGATGACGTCGAGGTGCCCGAGGGTCACCGGGTCGTACGAGCCGGGGCAAACGCACACGCGCCGGGAGTCGCTCACGGCCTCGAACCTAGCGGGCCACCGGCCACCTCGGGCTCAGGTGCGCTCGGCGAACCACAGGCGCGTCTCGCCGTACGCGCGGTCACCCGCCGCCTCCAGCGGGGCCGGCCAGTGCGGGGCGTGGCTGCGGCTGGCCCGCTCGACCACCACCAGCGCCTGGTCGGCGAGCCAGCCGTGCTCGACGAGCCGGTGCAGCACGGCGTCGACCGCGTCGTCGGTGACGGGGTACGGCGGGTCGGCGAGCACGACCTCGAACCGCGCCTCGGCCGGCCGGTCGAGCCACCGCTCGACCTTCGCCTCGGCCACCCGGACGCCGACCAGGCCCAGCGCCGCGACGTTGCGGCGGATCGTGGCCGCGGCGGGCCGGGCGCTCTCGACCAGCACCACCTCGGCGGCGCCCCGGCTGGCAGCTTCGAGGCCCAGCGCGCCGGAGCCGGCGTACAGGTCGAGCACGCGCGCGCCGTCCAGCCAGCCCTCGTGGTCGAGCCGGCTGAAGAGCGCCTCGCGCACGCGGTCGCTGGTCGGGCGCGTGTCGCGTCCGGCGGGCACCTGCAGCCGCCTGCCTCCCGCCGCGCCGGCGATGATCCGCGTCACGACGGGCGAGCCTAGCCGTGAGCGCGTCCTCAGCCCCGCTCGAGGAACTCCTCGCGCCCCTCGCCGAGCAGCACGTCGATGGCCTCGGCCAGCGCCGGGTGACCCGACAGGTCGGGGTCGCCGGCGAGCACCTCGGCCGCTGCCTCTCGGGCCTGCCCGATGAGGTCCTCGTCGCGCAGCACGCGCAGAAGCCGCAGCGACGACCGGTAGCCCGACTGCGCCGCGCCCAGCACGTCGCCCTCGCGCCGCTGCTCGAGGTCGACCCGCGACAGCTCGAAACCGTCGGTGGTGCTCGCGACGGCGGCGAGCCGCTCTCGCGCGGGGGTGCCGTCGAGCGTCTCGGTGACGAGCAGCGCCAGGCCGGGCGCGCTGCCCCGGCCGATGCGGCCGCGCAGCTGGTGCAGCTGCGAGATGCCGAAGCGGTCGGCGTCCATGACCACCATCACCGTGGCGTTGGGGACGTCGACGCCCACCTCGATCACCGTCGTGGCCACGAGGACGTCGACCTCGCCGCGCGCGAACGCAGCCATCGTGGCCTCGCGCTCCTCGGCCGGCAGGCGCCCGTGCAGCACCTCGATGCGCAGGCCCGCGAGCGTGGGCTCCCCCCGCAGCGGCTCGAGCACGTCCAGGACGGCGAGCGGCGGGCGGCGGCCGGTCTCGTCGTCGGGGACGTCGGCGCCGGGGGCGGTGTCGACGTCCGGTTCGGTGCCGTCACCGCCGATGCGCGGGCACACCACGAAGGCCTGGTGCCCGGCGTCGACCTCCTCGCGCACGCGCTCCCAGGCCCGCGTGACCCAGCGGGGGTGGTCGCCGGGCACGACGTGGGTGGTGATCGGCGACCGGCCGCGCGGCAGCTCGGTGAGGGTCGAGGTCTCCAGGTCGCCGAACACCGTCATCGCCACGGTGCGCGGGATCGGCGTCGCGGTCATGACGAGCACGTGCGGCGGCACCGAACCCTTGGCGCGCAACGCATCGCGCTGCTCGACGCCGAACCTGTGCTGCTCGTCGACGACCATGAGGCCGAGGTCGGCGAACTGCACGTGCTCCTGCAGCAGCGCGTGCGTGCCCACGACGATGCCGGCCTGGCCCGACGCCGCCTCGAGCAGCATCGCGCGGCGCACCCCCGCGGGCTGCGACCCGGTGAGCAGCGCCACCCGGGTGCCGATGTCGCTGCCGCCGAGCATGCCGCCCTCGGCGAGGTCGCCGAGCATCGCGGTGATCGAGCGGTGGTGCTGCACCGCCAGCACCTCGGTGGGCGCGAGCAGGGCCGCCTGACCGCCGGCGTCGACGACGCCGAGCATCGCCCGCAGGGCCACGAGCGTCTTGCCCGAGCCCACCTCGCCCTGCAGCAACCGGTGCATCGGGTGGGAAGCCGCGAGGTCGGCCGCGATCTGCTGCCCCACCTCGCGCTGGCCGTCGGTGAGCGCGAACGGCAGCCTGGCGTCGAACGCCTCGAGCAGCCCACCGGACGCCGGAACGCGGGGCACCGCCGGCAGGTCAGCGAGCGCCGCTCGCCGCCGCAGCAGGGCGGCCTGCAGCACGAAGGCCTCCTCGAACCGCAGCCGCCGCTGGGCCTCGAGGGCCTGCTCCATCGTCGCCGGGTCGTGCACTCCTCGCAGCGCCTCGTCGAGCCCCATCAGGTCGCGGGCTCGCAGCACCGAGACGGGCAGCGGGTCGGGCAGCGGCGGCAGGGTCTGCACGAGCGGCGTGATGGCCCCTCGGATCTGCCAGGACTGGATGCCGGCGCCCGCGGGATAGATCGGGATCGGCTTGCGCGCCAAGGCCTGCGCGGCTTGCGGGTCGTAGTCGGGCAGCCGCTCGTAGAGCGGGTGGGCCAGCTGCCGGCGGCCCTCGTAGAGCCCGACCTTGCCGCTGAAGAGCGCCACCGTGCCCACCGCCAGCTCGCGCTCGTACTTGGCCGTGAGGAACGACTTGGCCGCGAAGAAGACGAGCTCGAGGGTCCCCCGGCCGTCTCCGATCCGCACCTGCACCCGGCTGCCCCGGCGCTGCCGCATGGTGTGCGCGGTCACCTGCTGCACCTGGGCGAGCACCGTGACGTGCTCTCCCACCGGCAGGCGCGAGAGGTCGGTGAGCTCGCCGAGCTGGGCGTACCGGCGCGGGTAGTGGCGCAGCAGCTCACCGACCGTGGTGATGCCGAAGAGCTTCTCGAGGGCCTTGGCCGCCTTGGGTCCGATCCGCCGGTCGGCGCGCACGGACAGCTCGGCCGACGACGACCCGGCCTGCGCGCCGCCTGGCTCGCTCACCCTCACTCCACACCCAGCAGCAGGGGGTAGCCGGGCTGCCCTCCGGCCACGACGTTGACCTCGACGTCGAGCCGGTCAGCGCGCACGCGCGCGACGACCGCCTCAGCCAGCCGGGCGGCGTCCTCGCTGTCACCGGTCACCACGGTCAGGAGCTCGCCGCCGCCGGTGAGCATGCGGGTGACGACATCGGCCGCGACGTCAGGCAGCTGCGTGCCGATCACCGCGATGTCGCCGTCGATCAGACCCAGGGCGTCGCCGGGACGGCACCAGCCCGCGGACGTGAGCGCCTCGCCCGCCGCCACCATGACCGCGCCGTGCCGGGTGGCCGCCGCAGCAGCCGACATCCGCACGAGGTTCTGCGACAGCGGACTGTGCGGGTCGTGCACCGCGAGCGCGGCCAGCCCCTGCACCGCAGCGCGGGTCGGCAGCACGGCCACGTGCACGCCCTCGTCCCGGGCGGCCGCCGCCGCGGCACCGGCCGCGGCGAGGGCGTCGCGGTCGTTGGGCAGCAGGATCACCGCCTGGGCGTGCGTGGCGCGGACGGCGTCCAGCAGCTCGGCCGTGGACGGCCGGTGTCCCGGGACGCTCGGCACCACCACCGCACCGGCCTGCTCGAGCACCGCCGCCAGGCCCGACCCAGCGGCCGTGGCCACCACCGCCACCGCCTGCTCGCCGCCGTGGTTCGGCCCGTGGCCCGCTTCGTGACCGGAGGCGGCCCGGCGGCCGAGCTGGTCGGCGATGCGCGTGACGCGGATGCGGTGCGGGCGCCCGGCGGTGACTCCCGCCTCGATCGCCGCACCGACGTCGTCGGTGTGCACGTGCACGTTCCACAGGCCACCGCCCCCGACCACCACGGTCGACTCACCGATGCGGTCGAGGGTGTCGCGCAGGGTGGCCAGCCAGGCCCCGTCGTCCCCGGGGGCGTCGAGCAGGTACATCACCTCGTACTCGGGGCCGGCGTCGGCGCCGTCGACGGCCACGACGCGGGGGGCCCGGCTGCCCGGCGGCGGGCGGTGCGAGCGCACGGTGCGCTGCTCGGTGACGACGCCCAGCAGGCTCTCGAGCAGCACGATCAGGCCCTGGGCGCCGGCGTCCACCACCCCCGCCCGGTGCAGCGCCTCGAGCTGGTCGGTGGTGCGGGCCAGCGCGTCGTCGGCGGCCTCGACCGCGGCCCGCACGACGGCGCCGAGGTCGTCGCCGGCCGCGTCGCGCGCTCCCTGGGCCGCCGCCCGCGCCACCGTGAGCATCGTGCCCTCCACCGGGCGGCTCACCGCGCGGTAGGCCTCGTCGGCAGCTCGTTGCAGCGCCTCACGCACGGCGCCGGCCCCGCCGTCCGGCTGCTCGGCGAGCACGTGGGCCCAGCCGCGCAGCAGCTGGCTGAGGATCACCCCGGAGTTGCCGCGCGCGCCGAGCAGCGCCCCCGTGGCGAACGCGTCGGCCACCTCGGGCAGCCCGCAACCCTCTCCCAGCGCCTCGACGGCAGCGGCGGCCGACTCGATGGTGAGGTAGAGGTTCGTGCCGGTGTCGCCGTCCGGCACGGGGAAGACGTTGAGGGCGTCGATCTCGGCGCGCTGCTCGCCGAGCTGGGCGAGCACCTCGCGTCCCCACTGACGGGCGGCGCGGGCGTCGAGGTGGTCGAGCACGGTCGAAGGCTAACCGCATTTGGGCCGCTCGGCCGCCGTCGGCTACGCTGTACCGGTTGCCCGACCCGTTCGGGCTCTTTCGCACGTCCCCCGCCACCAGCACGGTGCCCGTCCCGGTGCCTGCGGTGCGCGCGTGCGAGACCTCACGACCACGTACCAGCGATCAGGAGAGCACCCGTGGCTGCCAACTGCGACGTCTGCGGCAAGGGGCCGGGTTTCGGTCATTCCATCTCGCACTCGCACCGCCGTACCAAGCGGCGTTGGAACCCCAACATCCAGCGAGTGCGCGCCATGGTGGGCTCCACCCCCAAGCGCCTCAACGTGTGCACCTCCTGCCTGAAGGCCGGCAAGGTCACCCGCTGAGCCTCGCACCCCGTCGGTGAGGGCCGGTCCGCTGCTGCGGGCCGGCCCTCACTGCATCCGCACCACCACTCACCGCACCCAGCCCCCACCGCACCCAGCCCCCACCGCACCCAGCCCCCACCGCACCCAGCCCCCACCCCGCCCCGGCCCCCCACCTCGTTCGTGATCATGCACGCCAGCGCAGCTCGGGTGCGCTGACGTGCATGATCACGCCAGGGGTCAGGGGCGGAAGTGGTCCCAGCCCTGGACGGCGGGCTCCTCGCCGTCCAGCAGCACCGGGGGGCGCCCCTCGATCGGGGGCAGCACCTGACCCACCGCCGTGAAGCCGTCGGGCAGCACGACGCCCGCCGGGAAGGTCGCGGCGAGCGGATGGTCCTCTCCCCCGGCGAGCACCCAGGGCCCCCAACCGTTGTCGGGCCGACCCAGCGCCCGCAGCGCCGGAGCGAGCGGCGCCGCGAACGCCGTGAGCTGGCTCCAGTCGAGGTCGATGGCGACGCCGCTGGCGCGGGCGAGCCGGCCGAGGTCGCGCACCAGGCCGTCGCTGACGTCGAGCATCGCCGTGGCGCCCGCCTGCGCCGCCGCCGGGCCGGCCTCGTACGGCGGCTGCGGACGGCGGTGGGCCTCCACCAGGTCGGGGGCGGCGTCGGGGCGCCCGGCCTGCAGCAGCGCGAGCCCCGCGGCCGACCCACCGAGCCGGCCGGCCACCGCGACCACGTCGCCGGGCCGCGCCCCTGACCGCAGCACGGCCGGGCGGCCCTGCAGGTCACCCAGCGCCGTCACCGACACCATCACCACCGGGCCGGACGACAGGTCACCCCCGACGACGCCCGCGCCCGTGCCGGCGCAGGCCGCCGCCAGGCCCTCAGCCAGGCCCACTGCCCATGTCACCGGGAGCTCAGCGGGCGCCACCAGCCCGACGACCAGCGCGGTCGGCACCGCACCCATGGCCGCGACGTCCGCGAGGTTCTGCGCGGCGGCCTTCCACCCGACGTCCTGCGGTGACGACCAGTCGCGGCGGAAGTCCCGGCCCTCGACCAGCACGTCGGTGGTCACCACGACGCGCCCGTCCGGAGCGCGCACCACGGCGGTGTCGTCCCCGGGGCCGATGAGCGTGCTCGGCGCGACCGGCAGCACGGGGAAGATCGCCGCGAGCAGGCCGTCCTCGCCCACGTCGGCCAACGTCGTCGTGGACGCAAGGTCATCTGCCACGTCCGGCACGGTAGCGTTCGGGGCGAAGCGGGGCAGTCGGCACCGCCCGAGCAGTGGAGGACGCGGTGGTGGTGCAGGCCTACATCCTCATCCAGACCGAGGTCGGCAAGGCCGCCACGGTCGCCGAGACGATCGCCGGGATCACCGGGGTCACCCTCGCCGAGGACGTCACCGGCCCCTACGACGTCATCGCGCGCGTCGAGGCCCGCAACGTCGACGAGCTGGGCAAGCTGGTCATCGCCAAGATCCAGGACGTCGCAGGGATCACCCGCACGCTCACGTGCACCGTCGTCCACGTCTGACCTGGCTGCTCGCCGCCGCGGTGGCGTTGGCCGCCGTCACGGCGGGAACGGTGTGGTGGCTCACCCGGCCCCTCGAGGTCACGGCGCCGGTCGGTGCGGCTGACCCGGCGTGCGCCGAGCTGGCGGCGAAGCTGCCCGCGTCCGTCCAGGGGCAGCCTCGGGTGGCGACGTCGTCCGACTCCCCAGCCGTGGCCGCGTGGGGCGACCCCGCGGTCATCTGGCGCTGCGGCGTGCGGCCACCCGGGCCGACCACCGACGAGTGCATCGAGGTCAACGGCGTCGACTGGGTGCGCCACCCGCTGAAGGACGGCCAGTCGTTTACCACCTTCGGCCGCGATCCCGCCGTCCAGGTGCTCGTGCCGAACGCCTACGCACCCGAGCCGCTCGTGCTGCCGCCGTTCTCCGACGTCGTCGCCGCGATCGCGCAGGGCGAGCACCGCTGCCGCTGAGCGGGCCCTGAGGTGGGCTCGGCTGGGCTCAGCGCAGGCCGGTGCGCCGCCGCAGGGCGAGCTGGATCAGCCGGTCGACCAGCGCCGGGTAGTCGACGCCGGACGCCGCCCACATGCGCGGGAACATCGAGATCGGCGTGAACCCCGGCATCGTGTTGATCTCGTTCACCACCACCTCGCCGTCGGGGGTGAGGAACACGTCGACCCGGGCCAGGCCCTCGCAACCCATGACCTCGAAGGTCTCCACCGCGAGCTCCTGCACGCGATCGCGCACGTCGGGTGGCACGTCGGCCGGCGTGGTGAGCCGGACGTCGTCCTCGTCGAGGTACTTGGCCTCGAAGTCGTAGAAGCTGTGACCCGAGACGACCTCGATCTCTCCGAGCTCGCTGGCTCGCGGCGTGCCGTCGAGGTCCTGCAGCACGCCGCACTCGAGCTCGCGTCCGGCGATGCCAGCCTCGACGACGACCTTGGGGTCGTGCTCGCGGGCGGCCTCGATGGCGGCGCGCAGGTCGGCGGGGTCCTCCACACGCGTGATGCCCATGCTCGACCCTGCGCGGGCGGGTTTGACGAACACCGGCAGTGCCAGGGCGGCGAGGCGCGCGAGGACGGCGTCGGGGTCGGTCTCCCACTGGCGCGGCGTGACGACCTCGTACGGCCCCACCGGCAGTCCGTGGCCGGCCAGCAGCACCTTCATGTAGTGCTTGTCCATGCTCGCCGCGGACGCGAGCACGCCCGACCCGACGTACGGCACGTCACCGAGCTCGAGGAGTCCCTGGAGCGTGCCGTCCTCACCGAACGGGCCGTGCAGCAGCGGGAAGACGACGTCGACGTTCCCGAGGGTGCTCGGCACCTCGCCCGGACGCAGCGCGCGCAGCGTGCGGTCGGAGGTGCTGGTGGGCACGAGCACTCCGGGGCCCGAGGTGTCGACCGCGGGCAGCGTGCGGTCGCGCGCCTCCAGCACGTCGGGGTCGTCCTCGGCCAGCACCCACCGGCCGTCGGTGGCGATTCCCACGGGCACGACGTCGTAGCGGTCGCGGTCGAGAGCGCGCAGCACACCGGCCGCCGTCATGCAGCTCACGGCGTGCTCACTGGAACGTCCACCGAAGACGACGGCGACGCGGGGCTTGTGCGGGGCGGGGGCCTGGCCAGGGGTGAGGTTCATCGCCGCAGCACCCTACCCGGGCGTGGACGCCGCCTTCGACGACGCGCCCGCCCGGCTACCCTCCCAGCCGTGAGCGCACCCCAGGACGCCGGTCGCCCGGCCTCACCCGCCGGGCTGGCCCCGGCCACCGTCGCCGTCACCGCCGGACGCCCGAGGACCCGGCCGGGTGCCGCCGTCAACGAGGCCGTGTGGCTGACCTCCACTTACGTGGCCGACGGCCCGTACGACTACGGCCGCACCGGCAACCCGACGTGGGACGCCTTCGAGACCGTGCTCGGTGCGCTCGAGGGCGGCCGGGCCCTCGTGTACTCCGCGGGCCTCGCCGCGATGGCGGCGGCGACCGCGCTGGTGCCCGACGGCTCGGTCGTCGTGGCGCCGAGCAGCGCCTACTCGGGCACCACCACGCAGCTGCAGCTCGCCCAGAGGCAGGGCCGGCTGACGCTGCGGCAGGTCGAGATCGCCGACACCGACGCCGTGGGCGAGGCGCTGCGGGGCGCCGACCTGCTCGTGGTGGAGTCGCCGACCAACCCGATGCTCGACGTCGCCGACCTGCCGGCGCTCGTCGACCTGGCCCACGCCGAGGGCGCGCTCGTGGTCGCCGACAACACGTTCGCGACGCCGGTCGTGCAGCGCCCGCTCGACCACGGCGTCGACGTCGTCGTCCACTCGGTCACGAAGTACCTCGCGGGTCACTCCGACGTCGTCCTCGGGGCGACCGTGACGCGCGACGACTCCGCCGGCCGCGACCTGCACGAGCGGCTGCGGGCTCACCGGCATCTCACCGGAAGCATCGCCGGCCCCCAGGAGGTCTGGCTGGCGCTGCGCGGGCTGCGGACGCTCACGGTGCGCGTCGAGCGGGCGCAAGCCAACGCAGCCGAGCTGGCCCGGCGGCTGCAGGCGCACCCCGCGGTACGTGCGGTGCGGCACCCGTCGCTGCCCGACGACCCCGGGCACGCCCGGGCCGTCGCCCAGATGCGTGGCTTCGGGGCGATCGTCAGCATCGAGGTCGACGGTGACGCGGCGGCCGCCGAGCGGGTGGCCGCGGCCACCCGGCTGTGGGTGCACGCGACGAGCCTGGGCGGCGTCGAGTCGTCGCTGGAGCGCCGGCGACGGCACGCGGCCGAGTCACCCGTCGTCCCGGAGTCGCTGCTGCGCCTGTCGGTGGGCATCGAGGACGTCGACGACCTCTGGGCCGACCTCGACCAGGCCCTGCGCGCCTGACGGACCGCCCAGGTAGGTTGCGCGTCATGGCCTCCTCCCCCGCGCGCACCCTCGACGTCCCGCTGCCCGACGGCCGCACGCTGCACGTCCGCGACGACGGCGAGCCCGGCGACGACCGCCTGTCGTTGGTGCTGCACCACGGCTCGCCCCAGTCGGGCCTGGTGCTGTCGCTGCAGCTCGACGACGCCCGCGCCCAGGGCCTGCGCGTCATCAGCTTCGACCGGCCGGGGTACGGCGGGTCGTCGCGGGCTGAGGGACGCCGCGTCGCCGACGTCGTCACCGACGTCACGCACCTGCTCGACGCGCTCGGCGTCGATCGCTTCGTCACCTCCGGCTCATCGGGGGGCGGCCCGCACTCCCTCGCCTGCGCCGCGCTGCTGCCCGACCGGTGCCTCGCCGCGGCCACGGTTGCCGGTGTGGCGCCGTACGACGTCGCCGGCCTCGACTGGCTCGCGGGCATGGGCGACGACAACGTCGAGGAGTTCGGGGCCGCGGTGGCCGGCGAGGAGCAGCTGCGTCCGTTCCTCGTCGCGGGTCGGCAGGCGATCCTGGACGCCGGACCCGAGGGACTCGAGGCGAGCATGCGCACCCTGCTCCCGCCCGCGGACCTCGCGGTGCTGGGCGGCGAGCTCGGCACGTGGCTGCACGCCAGCATGGCCGACGGCCTGCGACCGGGGGTCGACGGATGGCTCGACGACGACCTCGCCTTCGTGCAGCCCTGGGGGTTCAGCCTCGACGACATCCGCGTGCCCGTGCTGGTGATGGCCGGCGGCCAGGACCTCATGGTGCCGCTCGACCACGGCAGCTGGCTCGCCCAGGCGGTGCCGGGCGCGAGCGCGTTGCTCGACGACGACGCAGGCCACCTCTCGCTGCTCGCGGGTATCGGCCGGGCCCACAGCTGGCTGCTCGAGCAGGCGGGCTGAGACTGCCGTGGGCCGCCTCGTCTACAACGCGATCACGTCCCTCGACGGCTACACGGTCGACGCCGAGGGCAGCTTCGCCTGGGCCCGGCCCGACGAGGAGGTGCACACCTTCGCCAACGAGCTCGTGCGCCCGCTCGGCACCCACCTGCTGGGACGGCGTATGTACGAGGTGATGCGCTACTGGGAGGCACCGCCGGACTCCGGCGACCCCGACTCCGCGATCACCGACGAGTTCGCGGCCCTGTGGCAGGACGCCGACAAGGTCGTCTTCTCCCGGACTCTCGAGCAGCCGACCACCCGGCGCACGACGGTCGAGCGCACGTTCGACCCCGCCGCCGTCCAGCAGCTGGTGGCCGACTCGGCCCGCGACGTCGGCATCGGCGGAGCCACGTTGGCCACGCAGGCCGTGCGGTCCGGCCTGGTCGACGAGCTGCAGCAGCTGGTCATCCCGGTGGTGGTTGGTGGCGGCACGCGATGGCTGCCCGACGACGTCCGGCTCGACCTCGAGCTCACCGAGACCCGCCGCTTCGCCGCCGGGGTGGTGTTCCTGCGGTACGCCGTACGGCGCTGAGCCGCTAGTCGGCCTCGGGCTTGCGCGCGCGCGACAGCAGCCGCCGGCCCATCTCCTGCGGCGACAGGCCGTGGTGGACGACGGCGACCACGCCCTCGGTGATGGGCATGTCGACCCCGTTGGCGTAGGCCAGGTCGAGGATCGACTGGCACGACTTCACGCCCTCGGCGGTCTGCCGGGTGGTGGCGATGACCTCGTCGACGCTCATGCCGCGACCGAGGTTCTCCCCGAAGGTCCGGTTGCGCGACAACGGCGACAGGCAGGTGGCGATCAGGTCGCCCACACCCGCGAGACCGGCGAACGTCGCCGGGTCCGCGCCCAGCGCCTCGCCGAGCCGGGCCGTCTCGGCCAGCCCGCGCGTGACGATCGTCGCCTTGGTGTTGTCGCCGAAGCCCATGCCCGCGGCCATGCCCACGGCCAGGGCGATGACGTTCTTGACCGCCCCGCCCAGCTCGGTGCCCACGACGTCGGTGCCGGTGTAGGGGCGGAAGTACGACGTCGCGCAGGCGTGGGCCACGCGGTCGGCGGTGTCGTGGTCGACGCAGGCGACGACGCTCGCCGCCGGCTGCCGCTCGGCGATCTCGGGCGCCAGGTTGGGGCCCGAGACGACGACGACCCGCTCGGGCGCGATGTGACCGGCCTCGTGGATCACCTGGCTCATCCGCTGGGTGGTCCCGAGCTCCACGCCCTTCATGAGCGAGACCACGGGCGCGCCCTGGGGGACGTCGTGGCGCCAGGCGCTGAGGTTCTCGCGAAGGTGCTGCGAGGGCACGGCCAGGACGACGACGTCCGCGCCGTCGAGCGCCTCGCGCGCGTCAGCGGTGGCCGTCACCGCGGTCGGCAGCTCCAGCTGCGGCAGGTAGTCCGGGTTGCGGTGCTGGTCGCGGATCGCGGCAGCCTGCTCCGGCCGCCGGGCCCACATCGTCACCTCGTTGCCGGCGTCAGCCAGGATCATCGCGAACGCGGTGCCCCAGCTGCCGGCGCCCATCACGGCGCAGCGGCTCACGACACCGTGGCTCGCGACACCGTGGCTCACGAGGCGCGCCGCTTCGGCTTGTGCGGGTTGCCCGTGCGGGGCAGGCCGTGCTCGCGCGGGTCGAAGCGACGCGCGGGCGCCTGCTCCCCTCGCAGCTGCTCGAGCAAGCCGGTGATGTCGCGCATGATCCGGCCCGAGGCCTCGGTGAGCACCTCGGCGTCGAGCGGGCGCCCGCGCAGGTCGTCGAGGTCGACCGGGGGCCCGGCCAGCACGCGCATCGTCTTGCGCGGCAGCAGGCGCAGCCGCTTCGCGTAGGGCATGAGGATCTCCTGGGGGCCCCACTGCGCCACGGGGACCACCGAGCAGCCGGTCGTGAGCGCCAGGCGGGCCGCCCCGGTCTTGCCCACCATGGGCCACAGCTGAGGGTCACGGGTGAGCGTGGCCTCGGGGAAGATCGCGATGCACCTTCCCTGCTCCAGCCCCTCGACCGCGGACGAGAACGCCGCAACGGCGTCGCCCGTCTCACGGTGCACGGGGATCTGGTCGGCCTCGCGCAGGAGCCAACCCACCACCGGCACCCGGAACACCTCCTCCTTGCCGAGGAACACCGGCGGCCGGCCGTTGTCGATGAGGAAGTGCGCGAACGTCAGCGGGTCGACGTAGGTCATGTGGTTGGAGCAGGCGACGAAGCCACCCTCAGCGGGCAGGTGCTCGGCTCCCCGCCAGTCGCGGCGGGTCAGCGCCATGAACAGCGGCCGCAGCAGGTGGACGACGAACCGGTACGCCCAGCTCTGCTCCTTCAGCGACACGCACGCTCCTTCGTCGTGGGAGCGCTGTCGCGCCCGACCTGCATCCTGCAGCGGATGCATCCTCGCCGCCGGGCGGGGGGCTTGTCGAGGCAGCACGCGGTGACTGCGACCATCGGGTGGTGAGCCAGTACGCAGCCCCGAGCCCGCGCCACGGGTGGACGCTCGTCCTGCCGGTGCAGAGCTCCACGCGTGCCAAGAGCCGGCTCGAGGTGCCCGCGGGTGTCGACCGCCCACGACTCGCTCGGGCCATCGCGCGCGACTCCCTCGCCGCGGTGCGCGCGACGTCGGCAGTGGCCCGGGTCGTCGTCGTCACCGCCGACGACGACCTGGCGGCCGAGTGCGCGGCCGCCGGTGACCACGTGGTCCGCGACAGCGGTCGCAGCCTCAGCGACGCCGTGCGGCGCGGTGTCGAGGTGGCCCAGCAGCTCGCCGCCGACCACCCCGCCGCCGTGCTCCTCGCCGACGTCCCGGCGCTCACCCCCGACGAGCTCGCTGCGGCGCTCGAGCAGGCAGCGAGCCGGCAGCTCGCCGTCGTCCCTGACGCCGAGGGCTCCGGCAGCGTGCTGCTCAGCGCCGCGCGGCCGGGCTTGCTGCAACCGGCCTTCGGCGGCGACTCCGCCCTCCGGCACGAGCAGCGCGGCGCCGTCCGGCTCGACCTGGACCTGCCTCGGCTGCGGCGCGACGTCGACACCTGGGCCGCCCTCACCGCGGCCGTCGCGCTCGGCGTCGGGCCGGCCACGGCCGCGGCCCTGGGCGGCGCGGTCGACCTGTGCCCGTGCGGGCCAGCCGCCGGCACCGCGCACTAGCCTGGCCGCCATGCAGGCATCGGTGCACGAGTTCGACACCACGACCGGCGCGGGCAGCGTGCTGCTGGACGACGGCACGCGCCTGCCGTTCGCCGCCGAGGCCTTCGAGCGCAGTGGCCTGCGACTGCTGCGCGTCGGCCAGCGCCTCACCGTCGAGGTCGCCGACGACCGCGTGGTGGGCCTGCGGATCGTCGGCGTCTGAGCGACGTCAGCTGCGCTCGTACTGCGCGCCGACCGCGTCGAGCTTGTCGAGGAACTGCTCGTAGCCGCGGTAGATCAGATCCACGCCGCGCACGGTGGAGGTGCCCTGTGCCGCCAGGGCCGCGATGAGGTAGCTGAACCCGCCGCGCAGGTCGGGCACCTCGATGTCACCGCCCTTGAGCGGCGTGGGCCCGGAGATCACGGCGGAGTGCTTGAAGTTGCGCTGACCGAAGCGGCACGGCAGCCCACCGAGGCACTCGCGGTAGAGCTGGATGGTCGCGCCCATGTCGACGAGCGCGCGGGTGAACCCGAGCCGGTTCTCGTACACCGTCTCGTGCAGGATCGACAGCCCGCTGGTCTGGGTGAGGGCCACGACGAGCGGCTGCTGCCAGTCGGTCATGAAGCCGGGGTGGACGTCGGTCTCGAGCACGAGCGAGCGCTGCGCCTCGCCCTCGCGCCAGAACCGGATGCCGCCGTCGTCGACCTCGAAGGCGCCGCCGATCTTCCGGAACACGTTGAGGAAGGTCATCATGTCGGGCTGGCGGGCGCCCTCGACGTAGATCTCGCCGCGGGTGGCCAGGGCCGCGCACGCCCAGGACGCCGCCTCCATGCGGTCGGGGATCGCGCGGTGGGTGAAGCCCTGGAGCGAGTCGACCCCCTCGATGCGGATCACCCGGTCGGTGTCGACGCTGATGATCGCGCCCATCTTCTGCAGCACCGCGATGAGGTCGAGGATCTCGGGCTCCATGGCGGCGTTGCGCAGCTCGGTGAGGCCCTGGGCCCGCACGGCGGTGAGCAGCACCTGCTCGGTGCCGCCGACGCTGGGGTACGGCAGCTCCAGCCGCGTGCCCTGCAGCCGCTGGGGGGCGTGCAGGTGCAGCCCCTCAGGGCGCTTCTCGACGACGGCGCCGAACTGGCGCAGCACGTCGAGGTGGTAGTCGATGGGCCGCTCACCGATCCGGCAGCCGCCGAGGTCGGGGATGAACGCCTCGCCGAGCCGGTGCAGCAGCGGGCCGCAGAACAGGATCGGGATGCGGCTGGACCCGGCGTGGGCGTCGATGTCGGCGACGTGGGCGCTCTCGACGTTCGTCGGGTCGAACAGCAGCTCACCCTGCTCGGCGCCGTCCGAGACCTGCACGCCGTGCAGCTCCAGGAGCCCGGAGACGATCCGGACGTCGGCGATCTGCGGCACACCGCGCAGCCGGCTGGGGCTCTCGGCGAGCAGGGTCGCCACCATGGCCTTCGAGACCAGGTTCTTGGCGCCGCGGACGCGGATCTCGCCCTTGAGCGGGGTGCCGCCGTGCACGGTGAGGACGTCAGTCATGCCCCCATCATCGCAAGGAAAAGGGCCGACACCCTCATCGAGGGTGCCGGCCCCTTCCGGCCGTGCTCGTCGTTCGGCGGTGGGTCAGCGGGCGCGGCCCGCGCGCTTGGCCGCCGCCTTCTTCGTGGTGGCCTTCTTGGCGGTCGCCTTCTTGGCGGTCGCCTTCGAAGCGGTGGCCTTCGAAGCAGTGGCCTTCGAAGCAGTGGCCTTCGAAGCGGTGGCCTTCTTGGCCGGTGCGGCCTTGGTCGTGGCCTTCTTCGTGGTGGCCTTCGAGGCGGTGGCCTTCTTCGCGGTCGCCTTCTTGGCCGGAGCCGCCTTGGTCGTGGCCTTCTTCGCCGTCGCCTTGGTGGCCGTCGACTTCTTGGCGGCCGTCTTCGTCGTCGCCTTGGTCGCGGCCTTCTTGGCGGTCGCCTTCTTGGCCGTCGAGGTGCTCGCCGCGGCCTTCTTCGCCGTCGTCTTCTTCGCCGTGGTCTTCTTCGCCGTCGTCTTCGACGCCGGAGCCGCAGCCCCGGCCGCCCGACGAGCGCCACCGGCCGCAGAGCCCGCAACCGACGCGGCGACCTTGGTGGCCGACGACGCCGCACGGCCGGCGGCGGCCGCGGTGAACGCCCGCAGCGCCTTGGCGTCGGAGGTGACCTCCTTGAACGCCGTGCCAGCGCGGAAGCGAGGCACCGAGGTCTTCTTGATCTTCACGGCCTGACCGGTCCGCGGGTTGCGGCCGGTGCGGGCGGCGCGGGCGGCCTTCTCGAAGGTGCCGAAGCCGGTGATGGCGACCTTCTCGCCCTTGGCGACCGTGACGGTGATGACGTCGACGACGGCCTCCAGGGCCTCGGCCGCGGCGCGCTTGCTGCCGAGACGTGACTCGAGTGCGTCGACCAGCTGTCCCTTGTTCACTGCGTTTCTCCCTCTTGGAGATGTCCGCCAGGCCGCTGCCCGGCTGATGCCGTTGCCGTCGAGCGGCGCTCGACTCGTGGACGACGGTAGGACCACACGGGGTCCACGTCCAACACATGCGAAGGTCTTAACGCTTGTGTCGCAAGCGTTTGGGGGCCAGGATCGGGCCTTCCGGTTACGGATCGACGGCGTCCTGACCGTGACGGTCGCGATCTGCTGACCAAGCACCGCAGCGGGATCGAGCGCCGAAACCCGTTGCAGCGCAGGCGAAGACGCGAAGAGCCCGATCACCCCCGTGGGGATGATCGGGCTCTTGCGAGGCCGCCAGGCTGGCCGGATCAGGCCGGCGTCGTCAGCGGCAACCAGGCTGGACGACCTTGCTCGAAATTCGTGATCTCGTCGCCGTGTCCGAGGGTCAACGAGATGTCGTCGAGGCCCTCGAGCAGCCGCCAGCGGGTGTAGTCGTCGACCTCGAAGGGGCAGGTGATGTCTCCCGCGTGCACCGTCTTGGCCTCCAGGTCGACCGTGACCTCGGTGCCCGGCTCGTTCTCGAGGAGCTTCCAGAGCAGCTCGACGTCGTCCTGGCTCACCTGCGCGGTCAGCAGGCCTTGCTTACCGCTGTTGCCGCGGAAGATGTCGGCGAAGCGCGAGCTGACGACGACCCGGAAGCCGTAGTTCATCAGCGCCCACACGGCGTGCTCCCGCGACGAACCGGTGCCGAAGTCGGGGCCGGCCACCAGGACGCTGCCGTCCCGGAACGCCGGCTGGTTGAGGACGAACGTCTCGTCCGACCGCCAGGCCGCGAACAGGCCGTCCTCGAATCCGGTGCGCGTCACGCGCTTGAGGTAGACCGCCGGGATGATCTGGTCGGTGTCGACGTTGCTGCGGCGCAGCGGGACGCCGATACCAGTGTGTCGCGTGAAGGGCTGCATGGTGGCTCCTCAGTCCAGGTCGGCGGGGGACGACAGGGTTCCGCGGACGGCCGTGGCCGCCGCGACGGGCGGTGAGACCAGGTGGGTGCGCCCGCCCTTGCCCTGCCGGCCCTCGAAGTTGCGGTTCGACGTCGATGCGCTGCGTTCCCCAGGCGCCAGCTGGTCGGGGTTCATGCCGAGGCACATCGAGCATCCGGCGAGCCGCCAGTCGGCACCGGCCTGCGTGAACACCTGGTCGAGCCCCTCGCTCTCAGCCTGCAGCCGCACGCGCGCGGAGCCCGGCACCACCATCATCCGCACGCCGTCCTTGACCTTGCGGCCCTTCAGCACCTGGGCGGCAGCGCGCAGGTCCTCGATGCGGCCGTTGGTGCACGACCCCACGAACACGGTGTCGACGGCGATCTCGCGCAGCGGGGTGCCAGCGGTGAGGCCCATGTACTCCAGGGCTCGCTCGGCCGCCGTGCGGGCGTTGTCGTCGCCGAGGGTTGCCGGGTCGGGCACGCGCTCGCCGAGCGGCAGACCCTGCCCGGGGTTGGTGCCCCAGGTGACGAAGGGCGTGAGCTCGGCGGCGTCGATGACCACCTCGCGGTCGAACTGCGCGTCGTCGTCCGTGCGCAGGGACCGCCAGGCGGCCACGGCGTCGTCCCAGTCGCTGCCCCGGGGCGCGTGCGGGCGGCCCTCGAGGTAGGCGAACGTCGTCTCGTCGGGCGCGATCATGCCCGCGCGGGCACCGGCCTCGATCGACATGTTGCACACGGTCATCCGCGACTCCATCGACAGCGCCTCGATGGCCTCACCGCGGTACTCGATGACGTGGCCCTGGCCGCCGGCCGTGCCGATGCGCGCGATCACGGCGAGCACGAGGTCCTTGGCGGTGACACCGTCGGGCAGCACGCCGTTGACCGTCACCGCCATCGTGCGGAAGGGCTTGAGCGACAACGTCTGCGTGGCGAGCACGTGCTCGACCTCGCTCGTGCCGATGCCGAACGCGAGGGCCCCGAAGGCTCCGTGCGTCGAGGTGTGCGAGTCACCGCAGACGATGGTCATGCCCGGCTGCGTCAGACCCAGCTGCGGCCCGATGACGTGGACGATGCCCTGCTCGGCGTCGCCCATCGGATGCAGCCGCACCCCGAACTCCTCGCAGTTGCGGCGCAGCGTCTCGACCTGCGTGCGCGACACCGGGTCGGCGATGGGCCCGGGCACGGTGGGGACGTTGTGGTCCTCGGTCGCGATCGTGAGGTCCGGTCGCCGCACCGGGCGTCCCTCGAGGCGCAGCCCGTCGAACGCCTGGGGGCTGGTCACCTCGTGCAGCAGGTGCAGGTCGATGTAGATGAGGTCCGGCTCGCCCTCTGCCCTGCGGACGACGTGCGCGTCCCAGACCTTCTCCGCCAGCGTGCGGCCCATGTCGACTGTCCTTTCGTGGTCTCGCCTCGGCAGCGATGGTGACGTCGTTGTCACCGCGCCGGGACTTGCTTCTCACGTGGTGAGACGGCAATATCGAGGCATGGACAACTCTAGCGGAGTCGGCGTCCTCGACAAGGCCGCCGTCGTTCTGGGCGCCTTGGAGGCCGGGCCCTCGACCCTCGCCCAGCTCGTGGCGGCCACCGGCCTGGCCCGGCCCACCGCCCACCGGCTCGCCGTGGCCCTCGAGCACCACCGGATCGTGGCGCGCGACATGCAGGGCCGCTTCGTGCTCGGCCCGCGCCTGGGTGAGCTCGCCTCGGCCGCCGGCGAGGACCGCCTGCTGGCCGCCGCCGGCCCGGTGCTCGCCGCCCTGCGCGACCACACCGGCGAGAGCGCGCAGCTGTTCCGCCGCCAGGGCGACCACCGCATCTGCGTGGCAGCCGCCGAGCGCCCGGTCGGCTTGCGCGACTCCATCCCCGTCGGCTCGTCGCTGTCGATGCTCGCGGGTTCGGCGGCCCAGATCCTGCTGGCCTGGGAAGAGCCCGACCGGCTTCACCGCGGGCTGCAGGGCGCGGCGTTCACCGCGACCGCGCTGTCCGGCGTCCGCCGTCGGGGCTGGGCGCAGAGCGTGGGCGAGCGCGAGGCCGGCGTCGCCTCGGTGTCGGCGCCGGTGCGCGGCCCGTCGGGTCGCGTCGTGGCGGCCGTGTCGATCAGCGGCCCCATCGAGCGCCTGTCGCGCCAGCCGGGCCGGCTGCACGCGCCGTCCGTCGTGGCCGGCGCCAACAAGCTCAGCGAGGTGCTCCGCCGCGCGAGCTGACCCGGGCTCTCCCCGCAGATACCCGCCGTCTTCCGGTCAACGAGGCCTCTGAGGGGCCGAGATCACCGGACTTCGGCGGGTATCTGCGTCGTGGGAGCCGGCGTCGGGGCGGCTGCGCGGCGGCGGTCGACGAGCACGCTCGCCGTGGCCATCGCGAGCCCGATGGCGGCCAGTCCCGCGCCGACCCAGGCGGGCGAGGTCCAGCCGTAGCCGGCGTCGATCACCAGGCCGCCCAGGAACGCGCCCGAGGCGTTGGCCAGGTTGAGCGCCGAGTGGTTGAGCGAGGCACCGAGCGCCGCCGCCCCCGGGCCCGCGGTGTCCATGAGCCGCAGCTGCAGGGCGTTGACCGTGATCGAGCCCACGATGCCGAGCGAGACGACCGCGGCGGCGACGCCGACCCGCGAGTGGGCGGCGAAGGGGAACGACGCGAGCACGGCGAGCGTGAGCGTGAACCCGAGCAGCAGGGCGCGCGGCACCGACCAGTCGGCGAGGCGGCCGCCCAGCACGGTGCCGATGGTCATGCCGACGCCGAAGACGGCGAGCGCGATCGGGACGGCACGCGGCTGCCAGCCGGCGACCTCGGTGAGCAGCGGCGCGATGTAGCTGTAGACGGCGAACATGCCGCCGAAGCCGATCGCCCCGATGGCCATCGTCACCCAGACCTGGCCCTTGGCGAGCGCGCGCACCTCCTGCCGGCGGCTCGCCCCCTCGTGGGCCCGCACGTGGGGCACCAGCCGCCACACGAGCGCCACGGTGAGCAGCCCCACGAAGGCCACGAACCAGTACGCCGCCCGCCAGCCGAGCTGCTGACCGAGCCACGACGACGCCGGCACGCCCACGACGTTGGCGGCGGTCAGGCCGAGCAACGGGAACGCGGCCGCGCGGCCCCGACGTCCGGGGTCGGCCATCGAGACCGCGACCAGCGAGGCGATGCCGAAGTAGGCGCCGTGCGGGACGCCGGACAGGAACCGGGCGAGCACCAGCCCGGTGTAGCTCGGTGCGAGCGCCGAGGCGACGTTACCGAGCGCGAACGCCACCATCAGCGCCATGAGCAGGCGCGTCCGGGGGATGCGGGCGGTGAGCACGGCGAGTAGCGGCGCCCCCACGACGACACCCAGCGCGTAGGCCGAGATGACCCGGCCGGCGGCGGGGATCGAGACGTCCAGGCCGCGGGCGATGTCGGGCAGCAGGCCCATGGTGACGAACTCCGTCGTGCCGATCGCGAAACCACCGACCGCCAGCGAGGTCAGCGCTGGCGCGATGGACGGCGAAGCGGTACGGGTCACGTCCGGCGCCAACGCTCGACATCCTGCCACTTCATCCCGGTGCTCTCCTGGGTGTCACATGACGAAGGCCCCCGTCCGAGGACGGGGGCCTTCGTGCTCGTAGCCCCGACGGGATTCGAACCCGCGCTACCGCCTTGAGAGGGCGGCGTGCTAGGCCGCTACACAACGGGGCCCTAGCTGGTGTTGCGTGAAGGATCTTACCTGCTCTCGCAGGAACATCCTCGCTGGGGTACCAGGACTCGAACCTAGACTAACTGAACCAGAATCAGTCGTGCTGCCAATTACACCATACCCCACCGGGGTATCACGTCCGACGCGGGGAACCGCTCCGGGGCCGTGACCCGACCGCCGATACTAGCGGGCCGACGGTCGCTCCCCCAAATCAGCCCAGCCGTCAGCCCAGCCTTCAGCCCAGCCGCGAGCGCAGGGCCATGAGCCGGGTGAGCGTCGAGGCGTGGCCGAGGATCTCCATCGACTCGAACAGCGGCGGCGACACCCGGCGGCCGGTGACGGCGACGCGCAGCGGTCCGAAGGCGAACTTCGGCTTGATCCCCAGCCCGTCGACCAGTGCCGCACGCAGCGACGCCTCGATCTGCGCCGTCGACCAGTCCGCCAGCGGCTGCAGCGCCGTGACGGCCGCGTCGAGCACCGCGGGGGCGTCGTCCTTGAGCGAGGCGAGGGCGTCGTCCTCGACCACCAGGTCGTGATCGTCGACGAGCAGGAAGCCGATCATGCCGGCGGCCTCGTTCAGCCGCACCATGCGCGTCTGCACCAGCGGGGTGGCCGCCCGCACGACCTCGTGGTCGCGCTCGCGCGGCTCGTCGCCGAGCAGTCCGTCGAACTGCAGGCGCGCGACCAGCCGGTCGGTGAGATCGTCCTCGCTGAGGCTGCGGATGTAGTGGCCGTTGAGCCAGTCGAGCTTGTCGAGGTCGAAGACCGGCCCGACGGTGTTCACGCGCTTCCAGTCGAAGTGCTCGACCATGTCGTCGAAGGAGAAGACCTCCTCGCCCCCCGGCATCGAGTAGCCGAGCAGGGCCAGGAAGTTGCGCAGCGCCTCGGGCAGGTAGCCCTGCTCCTGGAACCAGGTGAGGCGCGCGGCCGGGTTCTTGCGCTTGCTGATCTTCGACTTGTTCGCGTTGCGCAGCAACGGCATGTGCGCGAACTTCGGCAGCGGCAGACCGAGCCAGGTGTAGAGCAGCACGTGCTTCGGCGTCGAGCTGATCCACTCCTCGCCGCGCACGACGTGCGTGATGCCCATCTCGTAGTCGTCGACGACGACGGCGAGGTGGTACGTCGGGAAGCCGTCGGCCTTGAGGATCACCTGGTCGTCCGGGCGCGGGGCGTTCACCTCACCGCGGATGACGTCGGTGAAGGTCAGCGGCGCGTCGTCCGGGATGAGCATGCGCACGACCGGCGTCTCGCTGAAGCCCGGCAGCTGCGCGCGCTCCTCGCGGGTCTTGCCGTAGCAGAGGCGGTCGTAGCCGGTGGGCTGCTTGGCCGCCTGCTGGGCCTCGCGCATCTCCTGCAGTCGCTCGGTGGAGCACCAGCAGTAGTAGGCGTGGCCGTCGGCCAGCAGTCGCTCGACGTACGGCTTGTACGTCTCGAGCCGCTCGGACTGCCGGTACGGCGCGAAGGGGCCACCCTTGTCGGGGCCCTCGTCCCAGTGCAGGCCGAGCCAGCTCAGGGTGTCGTAGAGCTGCTGCTCGCTGTCGTCGCGGTAGCGCGCGCGGTCGGTGTCCTCGACGCGCAGCACGAACTGCCCGCCCTGCTGGCGGACGAACGCGAGGTTGAACAGGGACATGTACGCCGTGCCGACGTGCGGGTCGCCCGTGGGGGACGGCGCCACACGCAGCCGGACGGGGCCGGTCGCTTCGCTCATGATGCGTCCAGCCTAGGGGGCGTCCGGCCGGCGCCCTCGCTCCCCTAGTCGACGAAGACGTCGGCCTGGCTGTACAACAGCTCACCCTCGGGCTCGAACACGTCGTCCGGCCAGTCGTCCGGATCTCCGCGGAGCAGCTCGTCCTGCTCGAACACGGCGACGGCACCCGCCGTCACGCGCAGGCCTTCGACCTGGTCGAGGCTGTGCCAGCCGTCAGCGTGCGCCAGCTGGTACAGCGCTCGGCCGAGGTCAGTGACGTCCGCTGCGGCGGCGGCCTCGTCGTCGTCCGGCCACACGCGCAGGTAGGCCTGGCGCCCTGCGGCGATGACCGCGGCCTCGTCGACCACGCGGTAGTCGCGGCGCTGCAGCACGCTGACGCCGGTGACCGGCTCGTCGCTCTCGCTCTCGTCGTCGTCAGCCCCGTCGTCGTCCAGCTCGGCGAGGATGCCGAACGGGGATCCGGTGCCCGTGTGCTCGAAGTGGGCGTCGGCATAGGCGAGGGCCACGGGCAGGAGCCGGTCGCTGGCGGCGAAGATCCGCGGCACGTCGGCGTCCGAAGAGGCGGACGCCACGACCTCGGCGTGCGCGACGATCGCTGCGGAGAACTCGGCTGCCGCCGTCCGGACGCGCGCGGCGCCGTCGGAGGTCCAGGGGGTGAAGTCGTCGTCGCTCACGGCGTCACCCTAGGCGCCCTGACGGGTCGAGCGGGTTCAGTCGCGGCTGACGACGGGGTTCGAGAGCGTGCCGATGCCCTCGATCTCGACCTCGACGCGCTGGCCGGCCACGATCGGCCCCACCCCGGCCGGGGTACCGGTGAGGATCACGTCACCCGGCAGCAGCGTGAAGGCCGCCGAGGCGTGGGCGACCAGCTTGGCGACGTCGTGGATCATCTGGCTGGTGCGGCCGTCCTGCACGACCTCGCCGTCGCGGCGGGTGGTGAGCGCGAGGTCGGTCGCGTCGAGGTCCGTGACGATCCAGGGGCCGAGCGGGCAGAAGGAGTCGAAGCCCTTGGCGCGCGACCACTGGCCGTCGCCGCGCTGCAGGTCGCGCGCGGTGACGTCATTGGCGCAGGTGTAGCCGTAGATCACCTCGCCGACGCGCTCGACCGGCACGTCCTTGCAGATGCGCCGGATGACGACGGCGAGCTCGCCCTCGTAGTGCACCTCTTGCGACTGGCGCGGCAGCACGATGGGGTCGTCGGGGCCGACCACCGAGGTGTTGGGCTTGAGGAACATCAGCGGCTCGGCCGGCGCCTCACCCCCCATCTCCGCGGCGTGGTCGGCGTAGTTCTTGCCGATGCCGATCACCTTGCTGCGCGGGATGACCGGCGCGAGCAGCCGGACGTCGTCCAGCGGCGTCCGGACGCCGGTGAACACCACCGGCTGGTAGAGCGGGTCGCCCTGCACCTCGGCCAGCACGAGCCGGCCACCTTCGTCCTCGACCACACCGAACGTGGGGTCCTCGCCTGTGGTGTACCTCGCGATGCGCACGCCCCGAGGCTACCGAGGGTGACGCCGTCCTTCGTGCCCGGCACCTAGCCTGGTGGGGTGACCGCTCCGACCACCGCTCCCCCGCGCGTGCTGCGCGAGCGCGAGTGGCAGGCGCTCGAGGCGGCCCACCAGGCGCAGGTCGATGCCTGGACGACCGGGCACCTCGACCGGCGACGCCGTCGCGAGAAGCACCCGGTCGAGGACTTCCTGTTCACCTACTACTCGCACCGGCCGGCGCAGCTGCGGCGGTGGCACCCCGGCGCTGGCGTGGTCCTGCTGGGTGACGCGGCGCTCGAGCGGCTCGGCTGGCGCTTCTACACGGAGGTGGACGCCGGGGCCGCCGGCTCGGGCGTCGCGGTCGACGTCGCCGGGTTCCTGGCCGAGCGCGGCGCGACGGTCGACTTCGTCACCGGCCTGCTCGCCGCCACTGCGTCGCGCCCGGCGCAGCTCGGCTGCTTCGGCCTGCACGAGTGGGCGATGGTCTACCGGCTGCGCGAGGGCGAGCAGCGGCACGAGGACTGGCCGCTGCGCCTGGAGCCCGCGGGCACCGACGCGGTCGTGGAGGCGCACCCTGTGCGGTGCACGCACTTCGACGCGTTCCGCTTCTTCACCGAGCCAGCGCGTCCGCTCAACGCTCACCAGCCCACGCGTGAGGCGCAGGTGGCGCTCGAGCAGCCGGGCTGCCTGCACGCGACGATGGATCTTTACAAGTGGACGAGCAAACTCGTTCCCGCACTTCCCTCCTCGCTCATAGCCGCGTGTTTCCAACTGGCCCGAGACGCCAGAGAAGTGGACATGCGGGCCTCCCCCTACGACCTGCGCAGTCTTGGTGTCAGTCCCATCCATGTCGAGACTGCAGCTGGACGGGCTGAGTACGTACGACTACAACGTGATCTCGCAATCCGCGGGCAGCGTCTGCGATCAGCGATCGTCAGGTTGTGCCGACCGCTCACAGCGAGCCGCTCCCGGCGGAGGAGCGGGGGGCAATGAAGCCGAAGATGAGGCAGTGCAGACTCTTCGCGCCGGTCTTGGACTAGGAGGGGCTGCAAGAACGCAGCGCGCCGCCGTCCCAGCGCTGACTCGCTCATTGGGGACATGGTCGTGCTTGGATAGCACCATGCTGATGGTTTCTCAGGCGACGCCGTGACGGCCTCGATCGCGTTCTTCAACAACAAGGGTGGGGTCGGCAAGACCACCTTGGCCTGCAACTTCGCGTCCTACATGGCGGTGGACCGAGGACTGCGAGTCGCAGTGGCCGACTGTGACCCCCAGGCCAACGCGACTCAATTGCTCCTACAAGAGAACGCTTGGGAGCAAATATACGAGGATCGCGACGCAGCGGAGCAGCGGACAATCCTGCGCTCGCTTCGCGATATTCGCGCCGGCGATTCCACTGTGACGCCGGGCCTTGAGGTCCACGACTCCACGCGGTTCGGCGTGGGGGTTATCGCCGGGCACCCTTCGCTGTCCGTTGTCGAGGACCTACTGAGTGCTTCATGGGGCGAGTTCCTCGCAAGTCGGCTCGGCGGAGCGCGACGGTCCCTCTGGATCCGGCAATTGCTTGATCAGCTGGCCGAGAAGTTCGACTTGGTGATCTTTGACCTCGGGCCGAGCCTGGGGGCGCTCAATAGGAGCGTTCTCATGGGCTGCGACTTCTTCGTCACTCCCGTCGCCGCCGATCTATTTAGCCTCTACGCGCTGGAGAACATCGGTGACTGGGCCTCCGCATGGCTCGGTGAATACTCGGAGGCGTTCAAGCGTCTCAAGACCCACCACAACATCGACGGTTACGACATCCCTAGTGACCTGCCCATGAGGCACGGATGGGCCGGATACAGCGTTCAGCAGTATGTGGCAAAGAGTAGCGGCGGGAAGATTCGAGGGGTCCAGTCCTACGAGCGTTATCGGCTGCAAATTCCCGTACGAGCTGAGCGCCTGCAGTCTTTGGGGGTGCCTGACCTACCCTTTCTTGAACTAGGCATTGTGCCCAACATGTTCTCGATGGTGCCTCTTGCCCAGGCGGCCCACGCCCCCATCTCGGATCTGAGCACTAGCGACGGCGTGCGCGGGGCCCAAGTCACGCAGCAGTCCCGGTACGTCGAGCAACTCAATGAGATGTTCCGGCGACTGGCAGAGAACGTAGGCCTGTGAGCGGCGGCGAATCGTCCAGCCATGGCTGGCCGGACGATGTGGTGGAGCAAGCTCTCCGCCGAAACCTAGTCGTCTTGGTTGGTTCGGGACTGTCGGCCTCGTGCGAGCGCGACGGCGTACGCCCGCCAACCTGGAAGGCTCTCCTTGCAGGCCTGGTCGACCACCTCGGTATCACTGAGCGAAAAGATGAGATCAGCGAACTGCTTACGGCGAATCGCCTTCTAGATGCAGCCGAACTCGTCAAACTTGAGGCCAAACGGGTGTCGCGGGAGCAGGACTTCTTCAGCTACATCAGGACCGCCGTTGACGGACGAGCAGGAAGCAACTTCGACGGAAGCGAGTGGCATGACGCGCTCGTCAAACTCGAACCCGACCTGATTGTGACGACTAACTACGACAAGATCATTGAGCGCAGTACCGGACACGGCTACAGCACCCACACGTACGAATCTGAAAGAGTAGCTGGGGACGTCAGGAGAAGAATTCCCACCCTACTCAAGATCCACGGGTCAGTTGACGCCATCGAGGACACCATCCTGACGCGCACGGACTTCACGCGACTGAGGCTCCATGGGGTGCACGCACTTTCGGTCCTCCAAGCCCTCTTTCTTACCCGGACGGTTCTGCTGCTCGGCTACTCGCTCGGTGATCCAGACATTCAACTGCTTCTTGAGAACGTGTTGGGCGGGCGCAATGAGTCGCCAGCACACTACATGCTCACCCAAGATTCTTTGCCTGATTACGAGCGCGACGTCCTACGGTATAGCCACGGAGTCACAACTATCACATACCCGTCAGGGGAGCATGAGCGGGGCTTAGCCTCGCTTCGGGTGCTTGCAGACCTGGTTCAGAGCGCTAAGCCAGCCTAGGCAGAAGCTTCGCTCGGGCCGGGTGGCACGTCGTCACCGTTTAAGACGGGGTCCGCATTCAATGCAATGCCGCGCTAGTTCTTGTGCGCTGCCGCGCCGGCACCCTCAGTGGGATCCATGGCTCAGTCCTACCAATACATCGCGATGAACTCGAGCTCCAATACCGGCGAATCCCGCACAGGCGCTCCCCCGCCCTCCTGGCTTGTCGACGAAGCCGCGGACGCTGCCGCACTGCACCATGCGCGTTGACGCAGCACGCCGACGGTGTCGTGATCTCGTTCCATATCCGCGTGCGTCGCGTAGAACTCATCAGCGACTGCATTCAGGGCCGTCAGCCTGCGCTCAAGCGTGTCGCCCTCTACCAGCGAGGAAAGGAGACCGGGCGGCAGAGGTGTCGGCTCGACTCCGTGGTGCAGCGACAACTCCATGTGGAGATTCATGCCAGCGACCACAGCGGGTGACGTCCGCTCGACTTCCACCGGACCCTCGTCAGTTACCTTCTTGAGCTCATCCACGGCCGCAAGGAGACCGCTTGCTGCCGACGGGACGACTCGTCGAAACGTGTCGATCATCTTCACGGGCGTCCATTGTCCCTGCAGACCACTCCGACCGATGCGACCTAAGACGTCGAACTCTGAATCTGCATGTAGGATTCGGCGGGNACCGGACCAAACGGCTTTGAGCGCGGCCATATCTACGACCCAGAGAGCGCCCTCATCATCTCGCAGGATCTCATGCACCGTCGCGAGCCCTTCAATGGGGACAAGATCGTCCATGAGCTCCGCGAGGAACTCGCCTGCCTCCATGGCAGTATGCAGTTCACTGATATTGGACACGTGAAGTAGGTTCGGATACTTCTTGGCGAGCCCCGCCACCAGGCGAATGAAGGCGGTCACATCGAAAGTGTGATGTGCGCGCAGCGAAACGCGGAGCTCTGCGAGCGCCCCTCGCGTCAGCTTGGCAGCGCGTACCGCTCGTCGCTCCTCTTCTAGGCGCGTCAAGGCATTGGCGAGACCGACCACTGGTCTGTGGATCTCAGTGTCAACACTCGGCGTCAGCAAGAATGTGGGGCGATACATGCCATGGAGCCGAGCGAACTGACTCTGAATATTGAAGTTGCGTTGGACCTGGAGGCCGCTTGATCGGCTGGCGTTGAGTTCCCCGCTCAAACCCGCCTTGGCCGCCAGCGGGGCGCCCGCCTCGATCTGTGCACGAAAGATCTCTCCCGCTGTCGTGTCGGCCGACTCGGACATGGAGACCGGTGGTGGCATGTCCGGCGCCGAGGTCAGACTGTAGACACTGACCTCGTCCAAGTACACAAACTCTCGCAGCGAGCCGGCGGTTCCTATGATCGGGGCCGGAGGCACGACCTTGGGAGACGACTTCCTTCTGAAAAGCCTCATCCAAGCCTCGCGACTTGGGCGCGGCGGGCTGATACTTGGGGGGCGATACCTTCGATGGCAACGACGCAGTCCAACCGAAGAATGACACTTCTCCCCTCGCTATGACAAAATTGAAAAGCACGGGTCCACAGCGCGCGAAGGTCGGCGCTGCACCATGACTCCGTCAGTACGGCCAACTCACAAGTGTCGACATCCGCGGCGACATCCTTCGGCCGCGTAGCGCGCAAGATGGCCGCTCGCGCCTCCAGCGACGGCAGTTGGAAATTGATTCGGCGGTCGAATCTTCCAGAACGCAGCATGGTGGGGTCGAGGGCGTCCGGTCGATTCGTAGCACCCACGATCAGCGCCCGACCCGGCTTGTCGTCGAAGCCATCAAGCAGCGCCAGAAACTGCGTGATGAGCTTATTGGACATTTCATGAGCCGTAGATGATCGAACTTCACCAAGGCTGTCAATCTCGTCGAAGAACACGATCGCACGCTCAAGCGCGTCGGCCTCATCCATTAGCGCGCGCAGCATCTCTTCGCTCTCGTTGACCCACTTGCTCGCAATCTCAGGGCCGCGCACGTGAAAGTATGCCGCACCTGACTCATTCGCCAAAGCTCGAGCCAACATCGTCTTGCCCGTGCCAGACTCTCCGGCGAGGAGCACTCCCCGAATTGGCAGCATGCCCCTGCCTCTAAGCGCTTCAGCCTCATTTGTGAGCTCGATGATCTGACGTAGCTCGGCAATCTGGCCGTCCAGACCCTCGATTCCATCAAACGTCTCCGTTACCCGGCTTTGGTCGACGCGGAACCGGGAATGCACCGTGGCCGTCGCAGGAGGCTCGTCGCGGTACCTGAGTGGGCGGGCATCAATCTCTTTCACAACGCCGGTGTCACTCAGCTCCACTGTCGACCACTCGGCCCAGTCGACAACGCCATCGTGCTGGAGCCAGACAATCGAATGGTCGGTCTCGACGAGCGATCGCGTGTCCTCAACGCGCCGAACCACCCCGACTCTAGGTCGTGGCCCAGGCAATAGTTTGTCCGGAGCCAGGCTGAACGTGGTGCCCGTGACGAGCACAACGGCTCCCACGGAGACCTCCGGGCCACCATCGCGGTGGATTGGCCCGTAGGCACCTGCCGCGTAACGAAGCCAGTACGGCTCATGGGCGTCAGCCATCACAACCGTGGCGAGTGATCCAACGTCGATGTCTTTCGGAAAGACCTCAGCGGGCGCCTCGATGAAGGAGGCGTCGTCCGATACGAGCAGGACGGTGCCTACGCCAACATCTGGGCCGTCGTCTGGGTCAAGACACGTGGCGTTGCCGTTGGCGAAGCGAACCCACAGCAGTCCTCGCGCGGCGTCGACAAGTACCACCGTTGCAGGTACACCGACCGGCGGCGCCATGGTCCCCCCTCTGTCATCAACAACGGTCAACGGATTGCGAGCATGGCCCACCCTCGCTCGTGGCCATCCCGACGAAAGGCTAGTGCGTATTGGTCGATGGGGGTGTCTGCGTGGCTATCGCGCATTGGCGTGAGGTGCCTGCTGGTTGAATGAGTAGCGACCTCTACAAGTGGGCCTACAAGCTGACGCCGACGGTGCCGACGTCCGTGGTGGCGCAGTGCTTCGAGCTGGCTCGCGACGTCCGGCTGCTCGACATGCAGGCCTCGCCGTACGACCTCAGCGCGCTCGGTGTCGAGCCGGTGCGCATCGAAACGCCCGACGGGCGGGCGGAGCACGCACGCAGGCAGCGCGGGTTCGCCGAGCGCGGCCTGGTGCTGCGCGCCGCGCTCGTGTCGGCGTTGGAACCGCTGAGCCGCCGATAGGCTGCGCCTGCAGCCAACGTGAGGAGTCAGCGTGCGGATCCTGGTGCTCAACGGTCCCAACCTGGGTCGCCTCGGCACGCGCGAGCCCGAGATCTATGGCACCACCACGTACGCCGACCTCGTGACGCTCTGCGAGACCGCGGGCCGGGACGTCGGGGCCGCCGTCGAGGTGCGCCAGACCGACGCCGAGCACGAGCTGCTCGGCTGGCTCCACGAGGCCGCTGACGGCTCGACGCCGGTGGTGCTCAACCCCGCCGGCTGGACGCACACCTCCGTCGCCCTGCGCGACGCCTGCGCCGCCCTCACCGCCCCACTCGTCGAGGTGCACATCAGCAACGTGCACGCCCGCGAGGAGTTCCGCCGGCACTCCTACGTCTCCCCCGTCGCCACGGGTGTCATCGCCGGCTTGGGCGTGCAGGGGTACGCCGCCGCCATCCGCTGGCTCGCCGAGCGCACCGCCTGAGCGACACTGGTCGGGTGCGCGCCCGAGCCGAGATCCTGCACCTGGATCTGGACTCCTTCTTCGCGGCCGTCGAGCAGCGCGACAAGCCGTCGCTGCGCGGCAAGCCGGTCGTCGTCGGCGGAGTCGGTGGGCGCGGCGTGGTGGCCACGGCGTCGTACGAGGCGCGCGTGTTCGGCGTCCGGTCCGCGATGAGCATCGCCGAGGCTCGTCGCCGCTGCCCGAACGCTGCGTACCTGTCACCGCGGTTCGCGGCCTACCGCGAGGCCAGCCGCGTGGTGATGTCGGCGCTGCACGAGGTGAGCGCGATCGTGCAACAGGTCAGCATCGACGAGGCCTACGCCGACCTCGCGGCGGCCGACACGCCCCCGACCGACATCGCGAAGGCGTTGCGCCGCAAGGTCACCCAGGCCACAGGCGGCCTCACCGCCTCGGTCGGCCTGGCGCCGTCCAAGAGCGTGGCGAAGCTCGCGAGCGAGGCTGCCAAGCCGGACGGGCTGATGGTCGTCGAGCCCGACGACGTCCGGGCCTTCCTCGACCCGTTGCCGGTCACCGCGATCGGGGGCGTGGGTCCCGCGACGGCAGCGCGGCTGGCAAGCCACGGCATCCGCACCGTGGCCGAGCTCGCCGCGATGGACGACGACGACGCCGTGCGGCTGCTGGGGTCGGCGCACGGCCACGGACTGCTCGCGCTGGCCCGCGGTGACGACGACCGCCCAGTGGAGCCCTTCCGCGAGGCCAAGTCGGTGTCGGCCGAGGAGACGTTCGACGTCGACCTGCGCGACCCCGCGCGGATGGCCGCCGAGGTCGACCTGCTCGCCGCGAAGGTGGCGGGCCGGCTGCGCAAGGAGGGGCTCGCCGGACGCACCGTGACGCTGAAGGTGCGCTTCGCCGACTTCACCGGGCGCACCCGGTCGTACACGCACCCACAGGCCGTCGACGGCACGGCAGCGATCACCCGGGCCGCTCGGCGGCTGCTGTCCGAGATCGACACGCTCACGTGGTCGACCGCCGGCGGCATCCGCCTTCTCGGAGTGGGAGTCTCGGGCCTCGCCGACTGGTTCCAGCCCGACCTCATCACCGCCGACGAGGAGGTGGCGGCCGACGTCCCCGAGCCCGCGCAGGCCCCCACGCCCGAGCTCGAACCGCGACCCACGTGGCGGCCCGGCGCCGACGTCCGGCACGCCGAGTACGGCGCCGGCTGGGTGTGGGGCAGCGGCCGCGGTCGCGTCACCGTGCGGTTCGAGGGACCCGGCACCCCGCCCGGCCCGGTGCGCACCTTCGCGGACGACGACCCCGACCTCTCCACCGCCGACCCGCCCGACCTGCCGGGGCGTTGACCCGGGGCTGCGACTGCTCAAGGCTGATGAGTATCAGGTCAGCACGGTGATGCACAGGAGGGAGATCCCGGCCGCCACGAGTGTGGAGACGGCGCCCAGAGCGATCGCTCGTCCACCAGTGCGAATCAGCGATCCCATGTGCACCGAGGTACCGAGGCCGAACAGGGCACCGGCGAGCAGCAGCGTGGTGACGATCTTCAACGCGGACAGCACTGAGGGGCTCAGCAGCCCGGTGCTCCGCAGCGCGACCATGGCGACGAAGCCGACGACGAAGAGCGGGACGACGGGTGGCCTTTTGTCGGACACCGTGCGGACGCCACGCCGCCGTTTGATGATGCTGTAACCGGCGATCAACGGCGCCAGCAGGACCACGCGCGTGAGCTTCACGACCGTAGCGATCGCCACCGAGGCGGGGCCGGCGGCCGACGCTGTCGCCACGACCTGGGCCACCTCGTGCACGCTTGCGCCCGACCAGACGCCGAAGGCTGTGTGGTCGAGACCCAGCGGCTGCCGCAGCAGGGGCAGCACGAAGATCGCGGCGCCTCCGAAGAGGGTGACCAGGGCTACCGCAGTGGCAAGGTCTTCTTCGTCGCTGTCACTGACCGCATCCATCGCCGCAGCGGCCGACGCGCCGCAGATGGAGAAGCCGGTCGCCACCAACAGGGTCGTGCCTGGTGTGGTTCCCAGCAGTCTTCCCGCCCAGAGGGTGGCCGCGAAGGTGACGGTCACGGTGGCCACCACCACCACGAGGACCGAGGTGTTGAGGCCGAGGACCTGCGAGATCGCCAGCTGAAGGCCGAGGAGCACGACTCCGGCTCGTAGGAGCGTCCGGGTGGCGAACCGTGCGCCCGGGACGGCGCGTGTCGGCAAGATGCCGACGTTGCGCGACAAGGCGCCCAGGATGACAGCGACCGTCAAGGCGCTGATGGCCGGCACGGCTGAGCTCAGCGCGTACGACAGGGCCACTCCGATGCCCACGGCAATCAACCCAGGGCCATTGGTGGAAAGGAACCCTCTGCCGAACAGCCTGCTCAGTTCTGGGCCGCTCGTTACAGCTGGGCGTGAACGCAACACATCGTGCCTTCCGTT
This sequence comes from Angustibacter sp. Root456, assembly GCF_001426435.1. Taxonomy (NCBI): domain Bacteria; kingdom Bacillati; phylum Actinomycetota; class Actinomycetes; order Kineosporiales; family Kineosporiaceae; genus Angustibacter; species Angustibacter sp. Root456. The sequence continues at coordinate 112,228 of NZ_LMER01000001.1, forward strand.
GCAGGGCCGGGAGCTTGCGACGCACCACTGAGGGTCTTGCTGGTCAGGCGGCCCCCTCCTCCTGCGCCTGTTCCGTCAGCGGAACTGGGGGATCAGCTGGTGGCGGATGATTCGTCCAGGACGACGCCTTGGTACGCGTACAGGGCGGGAGAACCACCGGTGTGGACGAACAGCACGTTGCTGTCGTGGCCGAACGCACCCGCGCGGGCAAGGGCGATCAAGCCGGCCGCCGTCTTGCCCGTGTACACCGGGTCGAGCAAGATGCCCTCGGTCCTGGCGAACAGCTGGATGGCCGCGACCATCTCGTCGGTCGGCAGCGAGTAGCCCGGTCCGACGAATCCGTCCTCGACCTTGATCTGGTCAGCCGGCACGGACTGATGAGCCCCTGCCAGAGAAGAGGTCTCGGTGGCCAGCGCATGGATCTTCGCTTCCTGGGGTTCCCTCTCCGCCCGCACACTGATGCCAGTCACAGGCACCGAGCTCTGGTTCCCGTAGAAGCCAGCCACGAGGCCGGCGTGGGTGCCACCCGACCCGCTTGCGCAGACCACGTGGTCCAGAGCCAGTGACTGCTCGAATGTCTGCGCGAGGATCTCCTCCGCACAGGCGACGTAACCCAGTGCGCCCAGTGCGGTCGATCCTCCGCCGGCGATGATGTAGGGCTTACCGCCCTCAGCCGTCACGTCCTGAGCAATCTGCTCCATCCCCGCTGCCAGGTCCGTCCCGGCCGGGACCACGGTGACGCTCTCAGCGCCCAGCAGCCGAAACAGGAAGTTGTTGCCGCTGGCCTGCGGGTCGTAGGAGCGCGGGACGCGTTCTTCGACCAGCAGCCGACACCGCAAGCCCTCCTTGACTGCCGCGGCCAGAGTGAGGCGACAGTGGTTGGACTGCACCGCCCCTGTGGTGATGATTGTGTCGGCTCCCTGGGCGAGAGCATCGGCCATCAGGAACTCCAGCTTCCGCGTCTTGTTGCCTCCAGAGGTGAGGCCGAGGAGGTCGTCGCGTTTGATGAAGATCTGGGGCCCTCCGAGCTCGGCGGTCAGCCGTGGCAGGAACTCGATAGGGGTGGGTCCGGCGGTGTAGCGGCGCCGGGGAAAGCGGGCCAGGTGCATGATGGCTCCTTCTTGGAGTCGGGTCAGGTCGTGGGTGCGAGGGGTACTGAACGGGCGCCGGTCACTTGGAGCAGGCGCCTGCCGCGATCTCCTGGGCGAAGGACGTGTCGACGTGCGCGGCGATCTCGTCGATGGAGGGCACTGTCTTGATGACGCCCTGGTCGTGAAGGAACTCCCCGGTCTTCAGCAGTGACTGCACCACGGCGCCGTTCTTGACGTCATCCGGGGTGCCCAGCGCCTTGGGAGTGAGCTCGTCGGCGGGAGCGATCAGCGGGTACGAGAGTCCCGTCGGCACTCCGAACTTGGGGTCCTGGCCGAGGAAGTCGGACGCCTTGGTGATGACGTCGTTCTTGTTGGCCCCCGTCATCAGGTCGTGGGCCGCCGCATCCGCGCACAGGTAGCCGCGAATCAGGTCGTGGTTCTGCTTCGCGAACGTCCGGTCGACGGTGACCATGTTCAGCGCGGGGAAGCCCATCCCCGCGATCTGGGCCGAGTCGACGACTTGCCGGCCACCCGCCGCCACCATCTCGGTGGTGAACGGCGCGTCGTTGAAACCCCCGGCGATCTTGCCGGTCTTGAACGCGGCGGTCATGGCCTGCCGGTCGAGGTTGATGAGGGTGACCTTGCCGGCCAGGCCGTTCAGCTTCAGCCAGCTCTGGAAGGAGAAGTCCTCCGAGGATCCTTGGAGGTACCCGAGCTTCTTGCCGGCCAGGTCCGCAGGACTCTTGATGTCCTTCTGGACGACCAAGGCGGCGTTGTCGAACGCCTCGACCCACACGACCGCAAGATCTGTCTTGATCGCGATCGCGCCGAGGATGGGCGGGTTGCCGGTCTGGGTGGTCAGGTTGTAGCTGCCCGACTTCAAACCCGCGAGCGTCGCCGGGCCACTCTGCACCTGAAGGAACCGCACCTTGCCCGGGATCTTCTTCTGCAAGGAGGGTTGCGTTGCGACGACCCCTGAGTAGTAGCCGTTGGAGAAATAGCTGACGAGCAGGTTGCCGCTACCCCCAGCCGCGCCCCCCGCGGTACTGCCTGCGGCGTTGCCGCAAGCGCTGGCCAGCAGCCCCACAGCAATCGCTGCCGTGACCCCTGCGGTGACTGTCCCTCTGTTCATGCTGAGCTCCTTCAGGGTGCGATCAGTCCTACTGCGCGGGGCGCGCAGCGGGGTCGATACGCGACTTCAGCAGGCGAAGCAGCGCATCGAGGGAGATACCGAGGACGGCGATGATGAGAACGCCGGCGAAGATGAGGTCGGTGCGCAGGAACTGTCCGGCCTGGATGATCAGGAACCCGAGTCCTGACGTGGCGGCCACGTACTCGGCCGCCACGATGCTGGTCCACGACACGCCCATCGCCAGACGCATGCCGGTGATGATCTGAGGCAGGGCTGCACGCACCTGGACGTACAGGACGGTCTGGAACTCCGACGCCCCCAGGCACCGGGCCGCGTTCAGCAGCTCCTCCCGAACGTCCAGGATGGCTGCGGCAGTCGAGACCGTGATGATCGGGATGACACCGATCGTGATCAGGACGATCTTCGGCGTCTCGTCCAAGCCGAACCACACCAGGAGCAGCGGGATGAATGCCAGCGGTGGAAGCGGCCGGGTCAGCTCGATGAACGGGTCGACGATCGAGCGGATGGGCCGAAGCGCTGCCATCAGACCGCCGAGCAGGACACCGATGGTCGTACCGATCCCGAAGCCGATGAGGATGCGGCGCAGACTGATGAAGATGTCGTACGAGAGGGACTTGCCCTGTGAGGGGTAGGGCTTGTTCCAGTACTCGACGAGTGCTTGGACGGTGGCCCAGGGCGTCGGGAGGAACACCGGGTCGCGCACCACCAGGGCCGCCACGAGGTGCCAGATGATCAGGGCTGCTATGACGCTGAGCACGGACAGGTAGCGCATTCTCGCCAGGCTCACCAGGCGCTGGCCTCCGCCCCAGCCCTTCGCGCCCGGCACGGTCGGCGGTGCGGCGCTGAGGTCGACGGGCGCGTTCTGGACGATGTCGCTCATGGGTGCACCAGTGCCTTCTCGAGCGTCTCTCGCAGCGCTCGGCGCGTGCGGATGAACTCGTCCGTCTCGACAGTTGCCTGGGTACGCGGGCGGGGGATGTCGACGCGCGAGATGTCGTGGATGCGCCCTGGGCGTGCGGACATGACACACACCCGGTCGGCGAGAAGGGATGCCTCTTCGACATCGTGGGTCACGAACAGGATCGTGGTCTTCTCCTGCTGCCACAGGTCCAGCAGGAAGTCCTGCATCGACACCCGAGTGATGGCGTCGAGAGCCGCGAACGGCTCGTCGAGGAGCAGGATGTCCGGCTTGTTGATCAAGGCGCGCGCGTACGCGACTCGGTGCCGCATTCCGCCGGAGAGCTGGTGGGGATAGTGGTCCTGGAACGCGCCCAGACCAACGCGCTCGAGCAGCTCAGAGGCACGCTGACGCGCCGTCCCCTTGTCGACACCGGTCATCTTCGGGCCGAACATCACGTTCTCACGCGTGGTCAGCCACGAGTACAAGGTGGGCTGCTGGAACAACACGCATCGATCGACACCGGGTCGCGTGACCACTCGCCCGTGGGACCGGACCGTTCCGGCGTCCGCCTTCATGAAGCCGGCCACGATGTTCAGCAACGTGGACTTGCCGCAGCCGGAGGGGCCCAACAGGCAGATGAACTCGCCCGCTTCGACCTGGAGGTCGACGTTGTCGAGCGCGAGGGTCCTCGCGCCGCCGTGCGAGAAGTGCTTGGTCACCCCACGGATGTCCAGAGCAAGTGACCTGGCGCCGTTCCCAGACAGGTCATGATCGATCGCGGGGCTCGGTTCGCCTGCACTTCGGGTGAAGAAGAGGTTCACGACTGCGGCCTTTCGTTGGCCCGGAGGTCCGAGGTCAGGTCGAACTTCGAGAAGCGCGCGTGGATGGTCGCCATCCGAGCTCGATCAGCGGTGGCGAGGGTGTCGTCATCGGCGAAGCGGTAGACGACTGAGAGAAGGTGCTCGCGGCTGGCTCTCATGGCCGACTCTGCATCGCCGGCGGCGATGTGCTCCCACACGGCTCGGTGCTCGCGCACCCAGCTGGCCAGCAGCTCCCCGTCCTGCCAGGCGGTGCTCCGCGCGTTCTGGAAGTAGGAGTCACTCGCTGCCTTCAACAGGCCGCGACATTCTCCGACGAGATAGGTGTTGCGGCAGGTCTCCACCAAGGCCGTGTGGACGCGCAGGTCCGTGTCGACGTCGATCTCCGGCGCCGAGACCGAGAGCGCCATCCCGTCGATGAGCTGACGGGCGAGGCGCAGAGCCGTGGGGTCTGGATCGCAGGCGCCCAACGCGATGGTCTGCGGCTCGAGCACGAGCCTGGCCTCGAGCAGCTGCAGATGGTCGACCGGCATCCGCCGTACGACGCGGCTCTCGCCTGGATTGCTCGGCGTGGCTGAGAGCACGATCGTGCCGCTACCGCGACGCGACTCGACGTACCCGGCGAACTGCAAGGCACTCAGCGCCTCACGCACCGACACGCGACTCGCACCGAACTCGCGGGCGAGCTCCACCTCCACCGGGAGCCGGCTTCCAGCCGGGTAGCTCCCCGCGCGGATCGCCTCCACCAACCGGCGAGCGATCGACATCGAGACGAGCTCAGGACGTCCCGGCTCGCTACTGCTTCCGCTCTGCGACATGGCGGCATCCTGGCGCCATGCAGATTAGCCTGTCAATAGAGGAAGGCACAGTTGACAGTCAAATTTTCCGGCGGGACACTGCTGACACAACGGGAGGAGGCGGATGCCGATGGCGCCCGAGGACAGGCGAGGCGTGGCGGACGCAGGCGCGTCCGAAACCGGCGTGAACGCCGAGCTTCGCGATCGGCTGACCCAGTCGCTCGACGCGCTCCACCTCGACCGTTCTCCTGACCTGACCCGCTCGAAAAGGTCCGAGCGGCGCGGGGTGGAGGTTCGAGACACCGACCTGCGCACCCCGGAGCACTCCGAGGTCCTCCAGCTGGCGCAGCTCTTGGCTGAGGGCGCATTCACCTGCGAGGAGCTCGTTCAGGACCTGCTCGATGCAGCCGGTCGGCTGAGCAGTCTGAACGTCTACGCCCAGCGCTTCGACGACCACGCTCTGGCGTGCGCGCGCGAGGCAGACGCACTGCGCCGCGCCGGGCGCACCCGAGGTGCCTTGCACGGCATCCCAGTAGCGGTCAAGGACGTCCTGTCCACCCGCGAGGCGCCGACCACCGCGAACTCACGCGTGGGCGCTGCGACCCTCCCGCCCGGCGACGCACCAGTCGTGCACCGGCTACGCGCGGCGGGAGCGGTCGTGTTGGGCAAGACGACGACCATGGAGCTCGCGTGCGGAATGCCGGATCGAGACGGGGGCGAAGCCGTCCCGCGCAACCCTTGGGAGCCGGACCACTGGACCGGAGGGTCGAGTTCCGGCTCGGCCAGTGGCGTGGCGGCGAGGTTGTTCCCGGCAGCGCTGGGCTCTGACACGGCCGGGAGCATCCGGACCCCAGCCGCACTGTGCGGCGTGACCGGGTTCAAGCCCACCCACGGCAAGGTGTCGACGGCCGGGTGCCTGATGCTGTCCCCGGACATGGACTGTGTCGGTCCCATCGCGCAGACAGCCATCGACTGCGCCGTGATCATGGAGGCCATCCTCGGACAGGCGCAGCCTCGCACCGGTGACACCGTCGGGCTGGTAGGCGTGCGCATCGCAGCTGAGCGGGAGCGATATGAGTCCCCCGACATCGACCCGGCGGTCCGTACGGCGTTCCGTGCCGCAATAGCGACGTTCGAGTCGCTTGGCGCAACGGTGGATGACGTCACCCTGCCCGGGTACGAAGCTCTGCGCGTCGCCTCGCGGGTCCTCTGGACCACCGAGGCATTCGCCACGTTCGGTGCAGCGCTCGATACGGTCCGACCCCCGACACGGCAGCTCTTGGAAGTCGGCGCCATGCACAGCGGGGCGGACTTCGCGCTGGCCCGGCGCGCGATCGCGTGGGGCCAGCAAGCGATGGCCCAGGCCCTGTCTCCCTACGCCGCGGTGCTCAGCCCCACGAGGACATGCCTGGCTCCGCTTCTGGAGGAGGCGACGATCGAGTGGCAGCTCAGCACGCATAATCACACCTCGATCTGGAACGTCTTGGGGTTCCCAGCTGTTTCGGTACCGATGGGGTTATCGGCCGACGGCCTCCCGATGGGGCTGCAGATCATCGGCGCCGCCGGAGCGGACCGCCAGACATTGGCTATTGCTGCTCACTATCAGAGCGTCACCGAGTGGCATCGGGCACGTCCGCCTCTGGCTGCACCGATCGGCAGGCACCTGCAGCGGCCGCGTGGCTCAGCACAGGTGGTGGCGTCATGACGGCCAGCAGGCTCGGCGTGCTCGCCGGTCTCGGCCCGTTGGCCGGCGCCCACTTCTACCGCCGGCTCATCGAACTGACACCCGCCCAGCAGGACGGTGATCACGTCTCGGTGGTGCTCGTTGCGGAGCCCGCCATCCCCAGTCGGCGGGACTTCCTCGCCGGCTGCGGCGTCTCACCGGTGCCCGCGTTGCAGCAAGCCGCCCGTGAGCTCGAGCAAGTGGGTTGCGACATCATCGTGATGCCGTCCACGACCACCCACGCGTTCTACGACGACGTCGCGTCCTCGGTCACGGTGCCCTTCCTGAACCTTCTGGTCGAGGTCACCAACGCGTTGGTGGCCGCACATGTGTCCAGGCCGGCCGTCATCGCCACCCGGGCCACCGTCCAGACGCAGATCTATGAGCCGCACTTCCTGAACCGGATCGAGCCCATCTACCCCCCGCCCGAGATCCAGGACCGCATCGAGTGCATGATCGACGCCGTCAAGGGCGGAGCAGATACTGAAGCACTGCGCGCCGACATGGACGACGTCGCCGCGGCCGGGTGGCTGGCCGATGCCGACGGCATCCTGCTTGCCTGCACGGAGACTCCGCTCATCGCTCCCACACGACCGGGCCCCAAGCTCATCAGCGCCACCGACGTCCTGGCCATGGCGGCTTTGCGAGCACTCGGGCGACAGACGGGCCGGTGAACCGCGGCTCCCCGTTGCGGGTCGGGCTGTGCGAGGGTGAGCGAGGCGACAGGAGCGTAGGTCAGCGGGGGTCGATGCCCTGGCGCATGAGGCCGTAGGAGATGGAGTCGACGAGCGCCTCCCACGAAGCTTCGACGATGTTGGCGGCGACGCCGACCGTCTCCCACGACGTCGCCCCGTCGCTGGTCTCGATGAGCACGCGAGTGACGGCGTCCGACCCGTGCGCGGCGTCGAGGATGCGGACGCGGAAGTCGATCAGCTGCAGCCGCATCAGCTCGGGGTACGCGCTTGAGAGCGCCTCCCGCAGCGCGTGGTCGAGCGCGTTCACCGGGCCGTTGCCCTCGCCCGTGGCGACGACCCGGCGCCCACCAGCCACGACCTTCACCGTGGCCTCCGACGTCGCCGTCTCCTCGCCCCGCGCGTCGGTGATGACGCGCCAGCTCTCGACGTCGAAGTAGTGCGGCCGCGCACCTTCGACCTCCTCGCGCAGGATCAGCTCGAACGACGCGTCGGCGGCGTCGAAGGTGTAGCCGCGAGCCTCGAGGGCCTTCACCCGGTCGGTGACGCGCGCGAGCAGGTCGTCGCGACCCGACAGGTCGTACCCGAGCTCGCGCCCCTTGAGCTCGATCGAGGCTCGGCCGGCCATCTCGGACACGAGCGTGCGCATGTCGTTGCCGACGGCCACCGGGTCGGTGTGCTGGTAGAGGTCGGGGTCGATGCGCAGCGCGCTGGCGTGCAGGCCGGCCTTGTGCGCGAACGCACTCGCGCCGACGTAGGGCTGGCGCGAGTACGGCACCACGTTGGTGATCTCGCTGACGGCGTGGGCGATCCGGGTCGCCTCCCGCAGCCGCACCGGGTCGAGCACCTCGCGTCCTTGCTTGATGACCAGGTTGGCGACGACGGTGACCAGGTCGGCGTTGCCGGTGCGCTCGCCGTACCCGTTGAGCGTGCCCTGCACATGCGTCGCCCCGGCCTCGACGGCGGCCAGCGTGTTGGCCACCGCGCACCCGGTGTCGTTGTGGCAGTGGATGCCCAGCCGCGCGCCCGTGGTGCCGATCACCTCGTGGACGACGTCCGCGACCTGGGGCGGCAGCATCCCCCCGTTGGTGTCGCAGAGCGTCACCACCTCGGCGCCGGCTTCGGCTGCGACGCGCACGACCTCGACGGCGTACTTGGGGTCGTCGAGGAAGCCGTCGAAGAAGTGCTCGGCGTCCAGAACGACGCGCCGCCCTTCACGCACGAGCAGGTCGACGGTGTCGCGCACCATGTCGAGGTTCTCGGCAGGCGTGGTGCGCAGCGCCAGGTCGACGTGGCGCGAGTGGCTCTTGGCCACGAGCGTCACGACGGGAGCCTGAGACTCCAGCAGGGCCACGACCTGAGGATCGGCAGCGGCCGTGGTGCCCGGACGGCGGGTCGCGCCGAACGCGGCGAGCACGGCATTGCGCAGGGTCAGCTGCTGTGCGGCGAGGGCGAAGAACTCGGTGTCCTTGGGGATCGCCCCCGGCCACCCGCCCTCGATGAAGCCGACCCCCAGGTCGTCCAGGTGCTGGGCGATGGCGAGCTTGTCGTGCACGGAGAGCGCCAGGCCCTCCTGCTGGGCGCCGTCGCGCAACGTCGTGTCGTAGACGTGGAAGTCGCTGCTGTGCGTCACGGTCGTCCTGCCCTCTCGCCTCGCGTGGTGCGTGCCGGTCCATCAAGTCTGACAACGAAAAAGACCCCCCGAGCACGGGAGGTCTGGCGCGTCGTCGGACCCAGCGGTCCGTCGGCGCGCCTCACGTAATGATCCACCTGGTGTACATAGCGCGCTCACCATCGCACCGATCTCACGTAATGGCTACGCCGTCTCACGATGCGGCCATCACGAGTGCGTCGAACAGCCGCAGATCGGTGCCCACCTCCGGGTGCCACTGCACCCCGATCCGGAACCGCGCAGCCGGCATCTCGATCGCCTCCACCACCCCGTCGTCGGCCCACGCCGTGGCGGCGTAGCCGGGATGGCTGATCACGCCCTGGTGGTGGTAGGTCGGGACGTCGACCCGCTCCCCCAGCACCTCGCGCAACCGCGACCCGTCAGCGGTGCGGACGCCGTGCGAGGCGTACTCACCCGGGGCCGGGCAGTGGCCGGCGTGCCCGACGACGTCCGGCAGGTGCTGCTCCAGGGCGCCGCCGGCGGCCACGGCCATGACCTGCATGCCACGGCACACGCCGAGCAGCGGCAGGTCCGCCGCCACCGCCGCCTGCACGAGTGCGAGCTCGAGGTCGTCGCGGTCGCGACGCGGCGGCTGCAGCACCGCGTGCGGCTGCTCGCCGTACCGGACCGGGTCGACGTCGGCGCCGCCGGCCACCACCAGGGCGTCCAGCCGACCCACCAGGTCGGCGATCTCCTCCGCCGACGGGTCGCGCTCAGGAGGCAGCAGGACGACACGGGCACCGGCCGCACGCAGGGCGTCGACGTACGCCTGCGGCACCAGAGCCGCTTGCACCTCGCGCCACACCCCCCACGACGCCGGCTCGTTGTAGGTCGTGACGCCGACCAGCGGGCGCGGTCTCACAGCGGCGTGACGTACGCGCCGCTGATGCCGCCGTCCACGAGGAACTGCGACGCCGTGATGAAGCTCGAGTCGTCACTGGCGAGGAACGCCACCGCGGCGGCGATCTCGTCGGGCTCGGCGAACCGCCCGAGCGGCACGTGCACCAGCCGTCGGGCCGCGCGCTCGGGGTCGGCCGCGAAGAGCTCCTGAAGCAGCGGGGTGTTCACCGGCCCGGGGCACAGCGCGTTGACCCGCACCCCCTGGCGCGCGAACTGCACCCCGAGCTCACGCGACATGGCGAGGACTCCACCCTTGCTGGCGGTGTAGGAGATCTGGGAGGTCGCGGCGCCCATGACCGCGACGAACGACGCCGTGTTGATGATCGAGCCCTTCCCCTGCTCGAGCATGTACGGCAGCGCGGCCTTGCAGCACAGGTAGACGCTCGTGAGGTTGACCTCTTGCACCCGCCGCCAGGCCTCGATGCCCGTCTCGAGGATCGAGTCGTCGTCCGGCGGGGAGATGCCCGCGTTGTTGAAGGCGACGTCGACGCTGCCGAGCTGGTCCTTGGCGGTGCGGAACATCGCCTCGACCTGCTCGGCGTCGGTGACGTCGCAGTGGACGTACAGTCCACCGACCTCGGCGGCCACCTGCGGACCGCGCGCGTCGTCGACGTCCCCCACCACGACGCGGCCGCCCTCGCTCGCGAACCGGCGTACGGTCGCCAGCCCGATGCCGCTGCACCCGCCCGTGACGACGCACACGCGGTCGTCCAGCCGACCTGACATCGCGATCCCCTCTCAGTCGCCCGTGGCGATGTAGACGTTCTTGACCTCGGTGAACGAGTCCAGCGCGTCCGGGCCGAGCTCGCGCCCGAGCCCGGACTGCTTGAACCCGCCGAACGGCGTCGAGTAACGCACCGACGAGTGCGAGTTCACCGACAGGTTGCCGGCCTCCACCCCGCGCGAGACGCGCAGCGCGCGCCCGACGTCGCGGGTCCAGATCGAGCCCGACAGACCGTACGCCGTGTCGTTCGCCATCGCGATCGCCTCGGCCTCGTCGTCGAAGGGCAGCACCGCCACGACCGGGCCGAACACCTCCTCGCGCCAGACCGGGTCGGCCACCGAGCGCGGCCGGACGACGGTGGGCGGGTACCAGAAGCCCGCGCCCTCGGGGGCGCTGCCGCGGAACAGGACGTCGACCGGCTGCTCGGCGTCCTCGACGAAGGACCGCACCGTCCGCCGCTGGCCGTCACTGATGAGCGGTCCCATCTCGGCGTCATCGGCCCCTGGGTCACCGACCCGCACCTTCTGCACGGCCGACTCCAAGAGCTCGAGGAACCGGTCGTGCACACTGCGCTGCACCAGGATCCGGCTGCGCGCGCAGCAGTCCTGACCCGCGTTGTCGAACACCGCGTACGGCGCGGTCGCGGCGGCGCGCTCGAGGTCGCTGTCGGCGAAGACGATGTTGGCGCTCTTGCCGCCGAGCTCGAGCGTGACCCGCTTGACCTGGTCAGCGGCGCCACGCATGATCCGCTGCCCGACCGCGGTCGAGCCGGTGAAGCAGATCTTGCGCACCAGTGGGTGGGTGACGAACCGCTCCCCGACCACGGAGCCGCGGCCCGGCACCACCGAGAGCAGGTGCTCGGGCAAGCCGGCCTCGACCGCCAGCCGCCCGAGCATCATCGCGGTGAGCGGCGTGAGCTCCGCCGGCTTCAGCACCACGGCGTTGCCGGCAGCGAGGGCGGGCGCGAACCCCCACCCGGCGATCGGCATCGGGAAGTTCCACGGCACGATGACACCGACGACGCCCAGCGGTTCCTTGAACGTGACGTCGATGCCGTCGGCGACGGGGATCTGCCGACCGAACAGCCGCTCGGGCGCGGCGGAGTAGTACGCCAGCACGTCGCGGACGTTGCCGGCCTCCCAGCGCGCGTTGCCGATGGTGTGACCGGCCCCGCGCACCTCCAGACGGGCCAGATCCTCGATGTGGCTGTCGACGACGTCGGCGAACCGCCGCAGCAGACGCCCCCGGTCTGCAGGCGCGAGCCGCGCCCACTGCCGTTGCGCTGCGGCGGCGCGCTCGATCGCCCGGTCGGTCTGCTCGACATCGGCGAGCTCGACCGTGTCGACGACCTGCTCGGTCGAGGGATCGATGACGTCGTGGGTGCGGGGGTCGTCGCCGTGGCTCACGCTCACAGTCTCTCGAACCCCCTGAACCGCTCCCAGTCGGTCACCGCCGACTCGAACGCCGCCAGCTCGACGTCCGCCGCGTTGACGTAGTGGTCGACCACGGCGTCACCGAACGCCTCGCGGGCCAGTGCCGAGGCAGCGAAGAGGTCGCGCGCTGCTCGCAGGTTGCCGGGAACGCGTGGCTTGCCCGCCGTGTAGGCGTTGCCGGTGCACGGCGGTTCGAGCTCGAGCCGCTGCTCGATGCCGTGCAAACCTCCGGCCAGCATCGCGGCGAGCCCCAGGTAGGGGTTGAGGTCACCGCCCGGCAGGCGGTTCTCCAGCCGCAGTCCCGCACCGTGCCCCACGACGCGCAGCGCGCATGTCCGGTTGTCGCGCCCCCAGGCCACGGCCGTCGGGGCGAACGAGCCCTCGGCGAACCGCTTGTAGGAGTTGATGTTCGGTGCGTACAGCAGCGTCAGCTCGCTCAGCGAAGCCAGCACTCCCGCGACGAAGTGCTCGAACAGCGGCGTGGCACCGGAGCCCTCGTCGAACACGATGGCGCCATCGCTGCCCCGCAGGCTCATGTGGATGTGGCACGAGTTGCCCTCCCGCGCGTCGAACTTCGCCATGAAGGTGAGGGACTTGCCGTGCAGAGCCGCAATCTCCTTGGCGCCGTTCTTGTACACGCTGTGCTGGTCGGCCGTGCGCACCACCTCGTCGAACAGGAACGCGATCTCGTGCTGGCCGAGGTTGCACTCCCCCTTGGCCGACTCGACGGTGAGCCCGGCCGCGTCCATGCCGTTGCGGATGTCGCGGAGCAGCGGCTCGACCCGCGTGCCCCCGAGGATCGAGTAGTCGACGTTGTACCGGTTGGCCGGCGTCAGACCGCGGTAGGCGTTGTCCCAGGCGCTCTCGTAGGTGTCGTCGAAGACGATGAACTCGAGCTCGGTGCCGGCGAAGGCCGTGAAGCCCAGCTCGGCCGCACGGTCGGCCTGACGCTTGAGCACCTGTCGGGGTGACTGCTCCACCTCACCGCCGTCGATCCACCTGAGGTCGCACTGCACCATGGCCGAGCCGGGCAGCCACGGGGTCAGCCGCAGCGTCGACAGGTCGAGGACGAACTCCATGTCGCCGTACCCGGTGTTCCACGAGCTGATCGCGTACCCGTCGACGGTGTTCATGTCGACGTCGACGGCCATGAGGTAGTTGCAGCCCTCCGTGCCGTGCTCGAGCACGCGGTCGAGGAAGAACCGCGCGTGGATCCGCTTGCCCTGCAGACGTCCCTGCATGTCGGTGAAGGCCACGACCACCGTGTCGACGCTGCCGTCGTCGATCATCCGGCGCAGGTCGTCGAGGCTCAGGGGGCTCGTCATCGCGCTCCTCTCAGGCGATCAGCCCGCGCAGCAGCGCGGACGTCGCGTCGCAGTGCTCCTGCATGGACAGGCTCGCGCCGTCCGGGTCGCCGCCGAGCACGGCGTCGACCACGGCCCGGTGCTGCTCGTTCGAGTGCCCGATGTTCGGCGCGAGGACCGGGATGGCGCCGAGCATGTCGTGCAGCATCCCCTGCACCTGGGTGACGGCCGAGACCAGGAGGTCCGAGCCGGACAGGGTCGCGATGGCCAGGTGCAGCCGGGAGTCCGCCTGCCGGTGGTGAGCCACGTCCCCGGCGCGCTCGACCTCCTGGCGGCACGCGACGAGCCAGGAGCGCTGCTCGGCGCTGAGCTGCCGTGACGCCGCCAGCGCCGCCGCCCCCGGCTCGACGACCCGACGGAAGTCGAGCGCGTCGCGCATCTGCTCCGGCGTCATGGCCAGGTCCCGACCGGACGCCTCCCCCTGCGCGGGGGCACGGTAGGTGACCACCGTGCCCCCACCGCGCCCGCGCCGGGTCTGCACCATTCCGGCCTCGCGCAGGGCGGCGATCGCCTCGCGCAGCGTCGTGCGGCTGACCCCGAGGGTCTCGGCGAGCTCGCGCTCGGGGGGCAGCTGCTGACCCGCGACGAACACGCCGAGCCGCACGCTGGTGGCCAGCTGCTCCACCGTGGCCTCGAACGCGTTGCCGTCGCGCACCGGCCGCAGGACGGCCTGCGGCAGCCGGTGAGCCGACGGTTCGGCGTCCTTCGTCACGACGACCTCTGGCACGGCGTTCTCCCTGGTGCTCACGCGCCGAAGATCTCCGACGGCGCCTTGGTGTCGTGGCCGGCCGGCACGTCACGCAGGAAGTGCTTGCGTCCACCGATGAACCACGTGACCGTCGCGAAGACGATGACGAGCGCCACCGCGACCGGCGCGTAGTTGAACGATGCGTCACCCCAGGTGCCCGGCGAGTACGCCGGCAGCATGAACAGGACGACGATGAACGCCACCCACACGACCGCGATCCACCCGATGAGCGGGCTCCAGCGACCCAGGTTCCATGGGCCCGGCGCGAAGGTGGGGTTGAGCCGGCGCAGCAGCACCGGCACGACGTAGGCGATGTAGAGCCCGATGACCGCGATCGAGGTGACGGCGCCGTAGGCGACGATGCTCTTGAGCGCCGGCGACGCCAGGATCAGCGAGCAGACGACGCACAGCCAGATCGAGTTGGTCGGAGTGCCCGTGCGCGGGTTGACCTTCGACCACCACCGCGAGCCCGGCAACGCGTTGTCTCGGCTGAACGCGAACGACATGCGGGAGTTCGCGGTCACCGACGCCATGCCGCAGAAGAACTGCGCGACGGCGCAGATGAGCAGCAGGAACTCGCCCGTGGTCTGGCCGGCCGCGTCGATGAAGATCTGCGCCGGCGGCAGGCCGGTCGGGCTCTGGCGCTGAGCCGCGTAGTCCTGGATCGAGGCGGTGACCGCGATCAGGAGCACCCAGCCTGCGAGGATCGAGACCCACACGCTGCGCACGATGCCCTTAGGCGCCTCGCGGGCGGCGCTGATGGTCTCCTCCGCCACGTGCGCAGAGGCGTCGTACCCCGTGTAGGTGTACTGCGCCATGAGCAGGCCGATGAGGAACGCGTAGATGCCACTGGTCCAGCCGGTGTTGTTGCGGAACTCGGTGAACGTCCACGACAAAGACTGGTGCTGGTCAGGGACGACCGCGAGCACGACCACGATGACCAGGACCCCGACGAGGTGCCACCAGGCGCTCACGTCGGAGAGCACCTTGACCAGGTTGACCCCGAAGGTGTTGAGCAGGCCGTGCAGCAGCAGGATCACTGCGTAGGCGACGAACGTCGAGGTGGTCGTGACCTCCAGGCCGAACACCAGGTTGAGCAGTGCCATCCAGGTGATGGCCGCGCCGAAGTCGATGGCCGCGGTGACGGCCACCTCACCCAGGAAGTTGAACCAGCCGACGTACCACGCCCAGACCCGGTTGCCCCGCCGGGCGAGCCGTCCGGCCCACCAGTAGAGCCCTCCGGCCGTCGGGTACGCGGAGCACACCTCCGCCATCGCGAGCGCGACGCACAGCACGAACACGCCAACGAGCGGCCAGCCGAGCGTGATGGCCATCGGGCCACCCGCGTCCATGGCCAGGTAGTAGGTGGTGATGCACCCTGCGAGGATCGAGATGATCGAGAACGACACGGCGAAGTTGGAGAAGCCGGTCATCCCTCGATGGAGCTCCTGCTTGTAGCCCAGCGCGGCGAGGGCCCGCGCGTCGTCGTCCAGGTCGTCGTGGTCGAGCACGTTCTCTGCAGCCATGGCCCATCCTGGTGAACGGGGACCGGACCAGACATGTACCGGTCGCTAGGGCACGTGATCATGCTCCGTGCTCACCCGAACCGTCAATGGTCTGGTTCCGAGCCTTTCCACGGACGGCGGCGCGTCACGCCAAGCGGTGCAGCCAGCCGTGCGTGTCGGGCACGCGGCCGTACTGGACGTCGAGCAGCGCGCTGCGCACCGCCGCCGTCACCTCACCCGTGCCACCACCCGCGACGACAGCCTCGCCGTCCGGCCACACCAGCCGGCCCACGGGCGTCACCACGGCGGCCGTGCCGCAGGCGAAGACCTCGCGGATCGCTCCGGACGCTGCACCCTCGCGCCACTCGTCGACGTCGATCCGGCGCTCGACGACCTTGTGCCCCATGTCGTCGAGCAGCGTGATGATCGAGTCGCGCGTGACGCCCTCGAGGATCGTTCCGGTGAGCTCAGGCGTGACCACGCTGCCGTCGTCCAGGACGAAGTAGAGGTTCATGCCACCGAGCTCCTCGACCCAGCGGTGCTCGATCGCGTCGAGGAAGCACACCTGGTCGCACCCGTGCTCGGACGCCTCGACCTGCGCGGCGAGGCTGGCGGCGTAGTTGCCGCCGCACTTCGCCGCGCCAGTCCCGCCGGGCGCGGCCCGGCTGTACTCCTGCGACAGCCAGATCGACACCGGCTTCACGCCGCCCGCGAAGTACGGACCCGCCGGCGAGGCGATGACGCAGAACGTCACCTCGGACGCCGGACGCACCCCGAGGAACGCCTCGGACGCGAACATGAACGGCCGCAGGTACAGGCTCGCCTCCCCCGACCCCGGCGCCGGCACCCAGTCGACGTCGGTGGCGACCAGCGCGCGCACCGCCTCGACGAAGTCCTCCGCCGGCAGCTCGGGCAGCGCCAGGCGCCGCGCCGAGCGCTGGAACCGCGCGGCGTTCTGGTCCGGCCGGAAGGCCCAGACCGAGCCGTCGTCGTGCCGGTAGGCCTTGAGCCCCTCGAAGATCTCCTGCGCGTAGTGCAGCACTGCGGAGGACGGGTCGAGCTGCAGGGGGCCGTACGGGCGCACCTGCGCGTCGTGCCAGCCGCGGCCATCCGTCCACGTGGCCAGTGCCATGTGGTCGGTGAAGTGCTTGCCGAAGCCAGGGGCGGCCAGGACGGCGGCCCGCTCGTCGTCGGGCAGTCGGGACGAGGACGGGGTGAGCGCGAAGTCGAGCATGTTCGGACGCTACCGCACCCGGTGCGGGAGCGTCCGTGCGTGCTCAAGGACCGCGCGACGGACGCCGACAACGACAGGGTGGGACTCGCAGGGGACGTCGCGCAGGGCGACACCGACACCGCACGGCGCTGGCTGTGCCGCACCGAGATGGAGCGTGCTCGCTTCATCGACATGAACGAGCGCGTGCGTTCGGCGCGCCGGGTGCAGGGCGTGTCGATGGGTCTGGCGGTGCTCATCTCCACGCCCGTGTACGGCTGGTGGATCACCGTGCTCGTGGTCGGCGCGATCGCCCCCCTCGTGGCCCTCGAGAAGGTGCCGGAGCGCACCATCACGCTCGAGCGGGGCTCGGCCGCCAGCATGGGCACGATCATCCTGATGCTCGGTCTGGTGTCGCTCATCACCGGCGGCGTGCACAGCCCCTTCCTGCCGTTCCTGTCGGTGCCGACCCTCATGCTCGCCGCGCGGTTCCGGGTCGCGGTCGTGGCCGCCGGCCTCGCCTCCTGCGCCGTGGTGGGCGGGGTCGCGATGCTCGGCGCGCTCGCGCTGCCCCCGGCGCCTGCAGCGCCCTGGTGGGTCTCGCTGGCTGCCTACGCCGCCCTGCTCACCGGCCTGGCCGCGATCTCGATGACCCTGCTCGGCGCTGAGCTGCAGTCGCGGGGCGAGGCCGCGGTCGACCCGCTGACCGGTCTGTTCAACCGCAAGGCGCTGGCCGGCCGGTTCGCCGAGGCGGCCGCCCAGGCGGCCGTGCTCGGCGGCTGGGTGTCGGTCGTGCTCTGCGACCTCGACCACTTCAAGACGGTCAACGACCGCTTCGGCCACGACCGGGGCGACATCGTGCTACGCGAGGCGGCGTACCGGATGCGCAAGACGCTGCGCACGTTCGACCTGGTCTACCGGATCGGCGGCGAGGAGTTCCTCATCCTGCTGCCCGGACAGGACCTGCCCTCGGCGGTGGTCGTCGCCGAGCGGCTGGTCGAGGACGTCGCGGCCGCCCCCATCGACGGCCTGCCCCTCACCATGTCGGCGGGGGTGGCCGCCGGCTGCGGCAGCGACCTGCGGCTCGAGCCGCTCATGAAGCGCGCCGACGTCGCGTTGTACGCGGCGAAGGCCGGCGGTCGCAACCGCGTCTGCGTCGACGGGCGGCTAGCCGAGCCCGCCTGAGGCCGCGACGCGCACCGCGAGCGACTCGCCGATCTCGCGGGTGCTGCGTGCGGCACCGTCACGCGAGGCCAGGTCGTCGGCCACGGCCTGCTCGACGGCGCGTGCCTGGGCGGTGAACCCGAGGTGAGCGAGCAGCAGCGCGACCGACAGCACCGTGGCCGTGGGGTCGGCCAGGCCCTGTCCGGCGATGTCTGGGGCCGAGCCGTGCACCGGCTCGAACATGCTGGGAGCCGTGCGGTCGGGGTTGACGTTGCCGCTCGCCGCCAGGCCGATCCCGCCGGTGACGGCCGCCGCGAGATCGGTGACGATGTCGCCGAAGAGGTTGTCGGTGACCACCACGTCGAAGCGTGCGGGGTCGGTGACCAGGAAGATCGTCGCGGCGTCGACGTGCAGGTAGTCGGTGGACACCTCGGGGTACTCCTGCCCCACCCGCTCCACCGTGCGCCGCCACAGGTGGCCGGCGTAGGTGAGCACGTTGTGCTTGTGCACCAGCGTCAGTCGCCGCCGGGGCCGCGCCTTCGCCGCCTCGAAGGCGTACCGCACGACCCGCTCGACGCCGAAGGCGGTGTTGACGCTCACCTCCGTGGCGACCTCGTGCGGGGTGCCGACCCGCAGGGCCCCGCCGTTGCCGGTGTACGGCCCCTCGGTGCCCTCCCGGACCACCACGAAGTCGATGTCGCCCGGGGCAGCGAGCGGAGTCGCGACGCCGGGGAACAGCCGTCCTGGTCGCAGGTTGACGTACTGGTCGAGCTCGAACCGCAGTCGCAGCAGCAGGCCGCGCTCGAGCACACCGCTCGGCACGCCCGGATCACCGATCGCACCGAGCAGGATCGCGTCGTGCTCGCGGATCTCCGCGAGCACCGAGTCCGGCAGCGTCTCCCCCGTGGCGTGCCAGCGGCGCGCCCCCAGGTCGTACTCCGTGCGCTCGAAGCTGACGCCGCTCGCCGCACCGACGGCGTCGAGCACCCGCAGCCCCTCGGCCACCACCTCCGGGCCGATGCCGTCACCGGCGACGACGGCGAGCGAGACGGTGCGAGCGGCATCAGCGACGTTCGACATGACCGCCACGGTACCTACTCGTCCCAGATGGCGGGCGTGAGGTCTCGGGATGCGGTCGCCTGACGCTGCGCTCGTCGCGGGTTCGGGCACAGCACGAAGCCCCCGGTCGGGTGACCGGGGGCTTCGTGCTGCGCTACCAGGCGCGGGCGGGTTCGCTCAGCGAACCGTCACGTAGATGAGTGACGAGTAGCTGGGCGCGTACCCGGCGTTGCCGCTGTAGTACGCCCGCACCGAGTGCCTGCCCCGGCTGAGCACCGGCAGCTTCGCGGTCGCCTTGCCGCGCACGACGGTCGCAGTGGCCAGGACCCTGCTGCCGTTCTTGAAGGTCACCCGACCGGTCGCGGACGACGCCACCGTCGCCGTCACCGTCGGGCGCCCCCCGTAGCGGTAGCTGTAGTCGTTGGCCGTGAGCCGGACGCTGGTCGTGAGCGCCCGCACGTAGACCCGCACCAGGCCCGAGTAGCTGGGCATGACGCTCGACGATCCGTTGTAGTAGGCGCGCACGTAGTGCGTGCCACGGCTGAGCCCACTCGCCCGGAACACCGCCTTGCCACTGCTGACCGGCACCGTGCCGAGCCGCCTGGCCCCGATCTTGAACGTCACGGTGCCGGTGGCCGACGACGGCGAGACGGTCGCCGTGAAGACGGGGTGACCCCCGTAGCGGTAGTTGTCGTCGTTGACGGTCTGCTTCACCGACGAGGCGGTGCGCACGGCCGTGACCTGCGCCCTGGCCCCGTTGGTGTTGAGGTGGTGCAGCGTCAGCAGACCGAGCGGCTTGTCGGCCGCCATGGTGCGCAGGTCGCGGCGCACGTGGAGTGCGGCGTCCGCGAACGGCGCGTCGCTGCTGAGCACCGAGTAGCCGCCGTCACCGACGGCCGACAGCGCCGGCGAGACGACGTCGACCGACAGCGGCGCGGACGGCGCGCCGATGCGATCGGTGTCGCCGGACTCCACGGTGCCCGCCTGCACCCAGTACTTGATGCGGTGCGACGACGGGGTACCGGTGGGCGAGCCACCGGAGCGCCCACCAGGCAGGTACTTGCCGATGGCCGGGAGCGAGACCGGCAGGAAGAGCGAGTCGCTGCGGAACAGGCCGGTGTCGTACTGGCCGGGCAGCCCGTTGAGCAGCTGCAGGCCGGCACCATCCACCAGGTCGGGGCATCCGTCCGCGTCGCTGTCCGCCGTGTCCGACACCTCGACGAGGCAGCCGTTGCTCAGGTCGACCAGCACGCTCCACATGGTGTCGCTCGTGGGGTTGAGCCGGGTGTTGTAGGCCAGGAGCTCCGGGCCGGGGGTGGCCGGGTCGGTGTCGAGGTAGACGTCGAACTCGGCGTACGAGGCGGGAGTGCGCCACGGTCCCCACGCACTGATCCCGAAGTAGGCCATGGTGCTGTTGGCGGCTGCCGGATCGAAGGGCTTGTCGACCGTCAGGGCGTCGGACGCGAAGCCCGCGTAGCGCAGGTCACCCGCCCGGTCGTCCGCGAACGGCGTGCAGGCGATGACGACCTTGGCTGAACAGTCCGGGCGGCGCGGGCTCGTGCCCTGCAGCTCGAAGGCGCTGACCGCGCTGGCGTAGTTGGTCGGGTCGCCCAGGTCGCCACCCTGGTAGACGAAGGAGCCGGACGAGGTCAGGGTGCCCGTCTGCACGGTCGAACCGGACACTCCCACCGCCGCGCGCGTCTTCATCGTCGACGCCGGGTGCGGCGCCACGTAGAGCGGCACGCGCGAGGTGCCGGTGACGCCCGAGGTGGTCACCTCCACGCGGCCGCTGAAGTCGCTGAAGTAGCTGCGCAGACCGCCCTCGGCGTCCATGGTGGGGTCGAGAGTGTGCTGCAGGGCCGCAGCGGTGATGCTGACGGTGACGCGGACGTCGGCGCTGCGCCCCGCGGCCAGGCTGAAGGTGCTCGGTGAGAACGAGACCTTCACGCCCGGGGTCGTGACGACGCCCTTGTAGGCCATGGTGTACGACCGCGAGGTCGTGCCCGCGTTGACCACGCGCAGCGTCTTGCTGAGCGCGGTGTTGCGCGTGACGGCAACGTCACCCCACGACAGGCTGACGACGCCTGGGTCGTCCTTCACGTACGCCAGGGTCGGCGTCACGACCGCGCGGTCGACCTGCGCCCGCCCGGCACCGGCCCGGGCGGGCCCGACCACGCGGCTGCCGAGCTTGACGTCGGCCCCAGCGGTGTTCATGATCGCGGCCTTGATCTGCTCGACCGACCACGTCGGGTGCGCCTTGCGCACCAGCGCCGCGACGCCGGCCACGTGGGGTGTCGCCATCGAGGTACCGCTCTCGGACACGCCGTTGAAGCCCGTGCCGACGTCGGTCGAGAACACCGACACACCCGGCGCCGACACGTCCGGCTTGAGGTTGTGCGCACTGCCGAAACCGCGCGAGCTGAAGCCCGCGACCTGGTTGGTGGCCGACGGCGTGCTCAGCTGCACGGTGTTGTGGGCCGCGTGGGTCATCGTGACGCGCACCTCGGTGCCCGCGTCCAGCGCGGCGGCGATGGCCTTCGTGCCCTTGGACGTGATGCCCATGGCCGGCAGCGTCTTGCTGCCGAGGAAGCCGGCGGAGAAGCGGGCGACGTCGACGCCGTACAGGACGCCGATCGCGCCGGCGGCCTCGGCGTTCGCGGCCCGCGTGGCCGACCCGCAACGGAAGTCGGCGTCGTGCCAGAACGTCAGGAGCACCTTGCCGGTGAGGTCCTGCGAGATCGAGTCGCAGCCGTCGGTGTTGTTGCCTGCGCCGGGCTCCTTGGTCCAGTCGTCGATCTTCGCGACGGCCACGTTCGTCACCCCGGGCTGGCCGGCCCAGTCGTAGTCCGAGGACTCCGTAGCCGCGAAGACGTTGTCGACGGCGCCCTCGGCGTTGGCCGTGGTCTCCAGCGCCGCCGGGGCGTCGATCTTCAGCCCGTCGAGGACGTCGACGGGGTCGTCGGACGCCGCGACGCCGATGACGCGGGCCGCGTTGCCCGGCGAGCCGGCGACGTCCGAGACGTCGCCGGCGTTGCCCGCGGCCGCTACCACGATCGTGCCGATGGCGGACAGGTTGTTGCTCGCGACGGCGTCGGGGTCGTCCGGCGAGGCGAAGTCGCCGCCGAGCGACATGTTGACGACGTCCAGGTGGTCGGAGACGTCACCGTCGCCGTTCGGGTCGGCCGCCCAGTCGAGCGCCTCGGCGACGACGTTGGTGGAACCCTCGCAGCCGAAGACCTTGAGCGCGTAGATCGACGCCTGCGGCGCGACGCCGGGGCCGATGCGGAAGTCGCTCGGCTTCAGGCCTGCGACCCAGGGCCCGGCGTAGGTCTGGTTGGTGCTCGTGACACCGCGCCCCGCCGCGCTGCCCGCCACGTGGGAGCCGTGGCCGTTGCAGTCCAGCGGGTTCGCGTCCGGTGACGGGTTCGGCTGGTAGTCCGGGTTCGGGTCGCCGGAGTCGAGCGTCGGGTTCGGGTAGTAGCCGTCGCCCGCGAAGTCGTACCCGCCGACCACCGCGCCCTGCGGCCAGTGGACGGCGTCCGCCTCGTGCGCCTGGGCCGTCGTGTAGGCGGCGGTCGTGCCGGCACCGCCGAAGTTCTTGTGGGTGTAGTCGACACCGGTGTCGATGATGGCGATCCGCACGCCGGCGCCGGTGTTCTTGGCCGTCCCCGACCACACCGAGCCCGCCCCGATCAGGGGCACGGTCGTGCTGTTCCTGAACGACTTCGGCGTCAGCCGGTGGATCGCCTTGACGCCCGGCAGGGCGGCCAGCGCCGGCAGCCGGGAGGCGTCGGTGCTGACCGCGACACCGGAGTAGGCGGCGTGGGTGCGGTACAGCGTGCGTGCCTTGGTGGCGGAGCGGCCGAAGGCGCGCTCCACCGTCTTCTGCGTGGCCTTGACCTCACGGGCCTGACGGATCGCCGCGCTCCGGGCGGCGGCGCCGCCGCGGGGCAGGGTGCTGCGGTAGACGCTGATGGCGGGAGCGTCGTCGAGCTCCAGCATCACCTGCACCGGGCCGCGCGTGGGCAGCGCCTGCGGGCGCTCCGACGCCGGACCGCTCCCCTTCGCCCGGGGATCCAGCAGCGACGGGCTCACCGACCCAGCCGCGCGCTGACGGGCCGTCGCCGCGGCCTCCTGGGCCGCCTCGCGCAACGACTGCCGCCCCTGCTGGGCGTGCGGGTTCGAGGCGGCGGTGGCCGTCGCGGCGACAGCCGGGGTCGCGCTCAGCGCGGCGGCAGCGACTGCCGTGAGCGCGCTGGAGGCGACGACCAGGCGCAGCTGTCGGCTGCGCCTCGTGCCTGTGGTGGTCGACACCGAACTCTCCTCAGACGTAGCCCCGAGCCCGTTGGCAGCCCACCGCTGGTGGCGCCCGCGGTGGACCCTCGTCCCCCGCCGAAACGACTACGCGTGGGGAACATAGGGCCTTCGTGGTCCCATCGGCTGGCGAATCGCCCAGATTGACTCCAGCGAGTGGCCAAAATGTCCGGAGACGTTCGAACGGGCCGCCCCCTGTGGGGACGGCCCGTTCGGTGGACTGCTGCCGCTGGCGGCTCAGTCGTCGCTGTGACCCTGGTCGCGCAGGTCCATCGACTCCTGCAGCGCCCGGCGGGCGTACTCCTCGGCCTCGCTCATGATGCGTTCCTTCGTGACGAGCGTGATCGTGGGGGCGCCGATCGGCTGCCCTGCGGCCCGAGACCTCGAGGCGGGGTCACCGCCGGTGGATCGTCGTGCCGTCCGCGCGGTGTCGAAGGATGGGCTCCGCGCTCGTGTCCTGCTCAGGATACTCGGACGTCCACGTATCGGCACGTGGTTCCCGGAACCTGAGACGAACGGCCTGCCGGCGGGTCAGCGTGCGGCAGTGCCCTCCGTGTAGTCGTCGTCGGTGCTCTTGACCCAGGCCATGAGGCCACGCAGCTGGCGGCCGGTGTTCTCGATCGGGTGCTGCTCTCCCTCGGCACGCAGCCGGGCGAACTCGGGGGCTCCGGCGTCCTGGTCGGCGATGAAGCGAGCCGCGAACGTGCCGTCCTTGATGTCGGCGAGGACGTCCTGCATGCGCGCCTTCACCGAGTCGTCGATCACGCGCGGGCCCGACACGTAGTCGCCGTACTCGGCGGTGTCGGAGACGCTCCAGCGCTGCTTGGCGATCCCGCCCTCGTACATCAGGTCGACGATGAGCTTCAGCTCGTGCAGGCACTCGAAGTACGCGACCTCCGGCTGGTACCCGGCCTCGGTGAGCACCTCGAAGCCCGACTGCACCAGACGGGACACCCCGCCGCACAGCACGGCCTGCTCGCCGAACAGGTCGGTCTCGGTCTCCTCGGTGAAGGTGGTCTTGATGCCCCCGGCCCGAAGGCCGCCGATCGCCTTGGCGTACGCGAGCGTCAGCGGCCACGCCGAGCCGCTGGCGTCCTTCTCGACGGCCACGAGCACCGGGACGCCCCGCCCGTCGCTGTACTCGCGGCGCACCAGGTGACCCGGGCCCTTGGGGGCCACCATGACGACGTCCACGCCGTCCGGCGGGGTGATGTAGCCGAAGCGGATGTTGAACCCGTGACCGAACAGCAGGGCCTTGCCCTCGGACAGGTGCGGCTCGATCGCCTCGGTGTAGACGTGCCGCTGCACGTGGTCGGGCGTGAGGATCACGATCACCTGGGCCTCGGACGCCGCCGTCGCCGGGTCGACGACCCGCAGACCCTCGGCCTCGGCCTTGGCCCGGCTGCGACTGCCCTCGGGCAGGCCGACGCGCACGTCGACCCCGCTGTCGCGCAGGTTGAGCGCGTGGGCGTGGCCCTGGCTTCCGTAGCCGATCACCGCGACCTTGCGGTCCGCGATGGCAGCCAGGTCGGCGTCGTCGTCGTAGTACATCTCGGCCACGGTGGGCGCTCCTTCGGTTCGTTGCGTTACAAGGGTTCTGGGGACAAGCCAGTGCTAGTCGGTGCGAGGCGGTGCGAGGCGGTGCTAGGCGGTGCGTAGGGCGCGGTCGCTCATGCTTCGCGGACCCCGGCCGACGGCGACCAGGCCCGACTGCACGAGCTCGCGGACGCCGAACGGCTCGAGCACCCGCAGCAGCGCCGCGAGCTTCTCGGCGTTGCCGGTGGCCTCGATGGTCACGGCGTCGGTCGACACGTCGACCACCTTGGCGCGGAACAGCTGCACGGTCTCGAGCACGTGCGAGCGGGTCTGCAAGTCGGCCCGCACCTTGACGAGCAGCAGCTCGCGCTGCACCGACGCAGCCGGTTCGAGCTCGACGACCTTGATCACCTCGACCAGCTTGTTGAGCTGCTTGGTGACCTGCTCGAGTGGCAGGTCCTCGACGTCGACGACGACGGTCATGCGCGAGATGTCGTCGTGCTCGGTGGGGCCCACCGCCAGGGACTCGATGTTGAAGCCCCGGCGCGAGAACAGACCTGCGATGCGGGCCAGGACGCCTGGGCGGTCCTCCACCAGCACCGAGAGCGTGTGCTTCGACATCTCACTCCTCCCTGTCCCACGTCGGGCTCATGCCCCGCGCCACCTGGATCTTGTCGTTGCTGACGCCGGCGGGCACCATGGGCCACACCATCGCGTCGCGGTGGACGACGAAGTCGACCACCACCGGTCGGTCGTTGATCGCCATCGCCTGCTCGATCGTGGCGTCGACGTCCTCGGGCCGGTCGCAGCGCAGGCCCGCGCAGCCGTACGCGTCGGCCAGCTTGACGAAGTCCGGGATCCGCCGCGCCGCACCGGTGTGCAGGTCGGTGTTGCTGTAGCGCTCGCCGTAGAACAGCGTCTGCCACTGCCGGACCATGCCGAGGCTGGAGTTGTTGATCACCGCCACCTTGATGGGGATGTTGTTGATCGTGCAGGTGGCCAGCTCCTGGTTGGTCATCTGGAAGCAGCCGTCACCGTCGATGGCCCACACGGTGCGGTCGGGCTGCCCGGCCTTGGCGCCCATGGCGGCCGGGACGGCGTACCCCATCGTGCCGAGGCCGCCGGAGTTGAGCCACGTGCCGGGCTGCTCGTAGGAGATGAACTGCGCCGCCCACATCTGGTGCTGGCCCACACCCGAGGTGAAGATCGTGTCGGGGCCACTCAGCTCGCCGAGGCGCTGGATGACGTACTGCGGGGCCAGCGTGCCGTCGTCCGGTTCGGTGTAGCCGAGAGGGTAGGTCTCGCGCCAGCCGTCGACCTCGCGCCACCAGCCCTCGTAGTCACCGACGCGGCCGGCCTGCCGCTCGCTCGACAGCGCCGCCACCAGCTCGCGGATCACCTCGCGCGCGTCGCCGACGATGGGGACGTCGGCCACGCGGTTCTTGCTGATCTCGGCCGGGTCGATGTCGGCGTGGATCACCTTGGCGTGCGGCGCGAACGTCGACAGCTGGCCGGTGACGCGGTCGTCGAACCGCGCGCCCAGGCTGATGATCAGGTCGGAGCGCTGCAGCGCGGTGACGGCCGCGACGGTGCCGTGCATGCCCGGCATGCCGAGGTTCGCCGGGTGGCTGTCGGGCAGCGCCCCGCGGGCCATGAGCGTCGTGACCACCGGGATGTTTGTGTCGTCGACGAGCCGCCGCAGCTCGGCGCTCGCGCGCGCTCGGATCACACCGCCGCCGACGTACAGCACCGGACGGCGGGCTTCGGTGATCAGGCGCGCCGCCTCGCGCACCTGCTTGCCGTGCGGGCGCGTCACCGGGCGGTAGCCCGCCAGCTCGACGCGCTCGGGCCAGTGGAACTGCGTCGTGGCCTGCAGGGCGTCCTTGCTGATGTCGACCAGCACCGGGCCCGGTCGGCCGGTGCCGGCGATGTGGAAGGCCTCGGCGATGGCCTGCGGGATCTCCGCAGGGTCGGTGACGAGGTAGTTGTGCTTCGTGATCGGCATGGTGATGCCGCGAATGTCGGCCTCCTGGAACGCGTCCGTGCCGATCGCGGACGACGACACCTGGCCGGTGATCGCGACCATCGGCACCGAGTCCATGTAGGCGTCGGCGATCGGCGTCACGAGGTTCGTGGCGCCCGGGCCCGACGTCGCCATGCAGACGCCCACGCGTCCGGTCGCGGCGGCGTAGCCCTGCGCGGCGTGCCCGGCGCCCTGCTCGTGACGCACGAGCACGTGCCGCACGGTCTCGGAGTCGAGCAGCGGGTCGTACGCCGGCAGGATCGCGCCTCCCGGAATGCCGAAGACGAGCTCTACGCCCGCGTGCTCGAGGGAGCGGACGAGGCTCTGCGCCCCCGTCATCGTCGTGCGTCCCCGCGAGAGCGTTCCGGCGACGTCCGCCGGGCTCGCGGGACGCTCGGTGCCGCTGCCGGCCTCGCCTGCTGCGCTCACGTCCTCACCCGTTCTGCTCGAGTTCCTGGTGGTGGTGCTGGTGGTGGTGCTGGTGGTGGTGCCGTGCGGAAGATCCTGGCCCGACAACGAAAAAACCCCTCGGCCCGTGGTGGGCACAGCGAGGGGTTGCGCGCGGTCCGGAGCCGGTGGACCGGCTAGACAGCGCGCTGTTCGAGTACGAGCGACGAACGCACGGTCTCACCTTCTCCGCCGGGTGCTGTCGCGTCAACTGAGCCAACCTCTTGTCTCGGTATTCGATACACAGATTCCGTACTGCGGACGTCTCCGCCATCCAGGCCGCTCCCGAGAGCGGCCTGGGTGGCGCAGAGTGGTCTGGCTGGCGGAAGGGCTCAGTCGCAGACGGCGCCTTGGGCCGCCGAGCCGACCAGGCGGTAGTACTTGGCGAGCACTCCCCGCTCGTGCTTGGGTGGCGGCGCCGTCCAGCCCTGCCGGCGCTGCTCGAGCTCGCCGTCGTCGACCAGCAGGTCGAGCCGTCCCGCGGCGACGTCGAGGCGGATGGGGTCGCCGTCCTGGACGAAGGCGATGGGGCCGCCGTCGACCGCCTCGGGCGCGACGTGGCCGACGCACAGACCGGTCGTGCCGCCGCTGAACCGGCCGTCGGTGAGCAGCAGCACGTCCTTGCCGAGCCCGGCGCCCTTGATGGCGCCCGTGACGGCGAGCATCTCGCGCATCCCCGGGCCGCCCTTGGGGCCCTCGTAGCGGATGACGCAGACGTCACCGGGGCCGAGCGTGCCGTCCTCGACGGCGTCCATGGCCGCGCGCTCGCCGTCGAACACCCGGGCCGTGCCCTCGAAGACGTCCTCGTCGAAGCCGGCGCTCTTGACCACCGCGCCCTCGGGGGCGAGCGAGCCGTGCAAGATGGTGATCCCGCCGGTGCGGTGGATCGGCGCGTTCATGGCGCGCAGCACCTTGCCGTCGACGTCCGGCGGGGCGATGTCAGCGAGGTTCTCGGCCATCGTGCGGCCGGTGACGGTGAGGACGTCGCCGTGCAGCAGGCCGGCGTCGAGCAGCGCCTTCATGACCACCGGGACGCCACCGACGTGGTCGACGTCCTTCATGACGAAGCTGCCGAACGGCTTGACGTCGGCCAGGTGCGGCACCTTCGCGCCGATCCGGCGGAAGTCCTCGAGCGAGAGCTCGACGTCGGCCTCGTGGGCGATGGCCAGCAGGTGCAGCACGGCGTTGGTGGAGCCGCCGAACGCCATGACGACGGCGATGGCGTTCTCGAACGCCTCGCGCGTGAGGATCTGGCGAGCCGTGATGCCCTGCCGGAGCAGCTCGACCACCGCTGCTCCCGAGCGCCGGGCGTAGCCGTCACGGCGGCGGTCGGTGGCTGGCGGCGCCGCGCTGCCGGGCAGCGACATCCCGAGCGCCTCGGCCGCACTGGCCATGGTGTTCGCGGTGTACATGCCGCCGCACGCGCCCTCACCGGGGCAGATCGCGCGCTCGATCGCATCGACGTCCTCGCGCGGGATGAGCCCGCGTGCGCACGCACCCACGGCCTCGAAGGCGTCGATGATCGTGACCTCACGCTCGCTGCCGTCCGACAGCTTGGCGATGCCCGGCAGGATCGAGCCGGCGTAGAGGAACACGCTCGCCAGGTCGAGCCGGGCCGCGGCCATGAGCATGCCCGGCAGTGACTTGTCGCAGCCGGCGAGCAGCACCGAACCGTCGAGGCGCTCGGCCTGCATCACGGTCTCGACGCTGTCGGCGATGACCTCCCGCGAGACCAGCGAGTAGTGCATGCCCTCGTGGCCCATGGAGATGCCGTCCGACACCGAGATCGTGCCGAACTCGAGCGGGTACCCGCCCGCGCTGTGCACGCCGTCCTTGACGGCCTTGGCCAACCGGTCGAGCGGCAGGTTGCACGGCGTGATCTCGTTCCAGCTGCTCGCGACGCCGATCTGCGGCTTGGCGAAGTCCTCGTCGCCCAGGCCGACCGCCCGCAGCATGCCGCGGGCGGCAGCCTTCTCCAGACCGTCGGTGACGTCGCGGCTGCGCGGCTTGATGTCCGGGGTGCTCATGACGGGAGTCTAGGACCGGCGTCCCGCCAGGTGGACGGGCATCCCATCACCTGAGCGGTGACGGTGCTCACCCACCAGCCACCGACGGCAGCACGTGGAGCACCGCGCCGTCGTGCAACGCCGTGCCGGCGCGATCGAGCGAGCGCACGTCGTCACCGTCGACGAACAGGTTGACGTGTCGGCGCACGGCCCCGGTGTCATCGCGCAAGCGGCGGCCCAGCGCCGGCCACTGCCGCGCCAGGGCCGCGAGCGCACCGGCCACGGTGGCGTCGTCGGCGAGCTCGAGGCGCACGACGTCCTGCCCCCCGGCGTGCTCGCGCAGCACGCCGGGCAGCTGGACGTCGACGACCACGGTGTCGCTCCTCACGCCGGGACGACGGCGGCGCGCACGCAGAGCACGTCGGGCAGGTTCTCGGCGATGGTCGTGAACGTGCGGCCCTCGTCGGCGCTGGCGTAGACCGCGCCGGCGCGCGTGCCGACGTAGACGCCCACGGGGTCGAGGGCGTCTACGCACGCCGCGTCGCGCAGCGGCGTGACCCAGCAGTCGTCGGGCAGGCCGGACGCGTTCGGGGTCCACGTGGCGCCACCGTCGGTGGTGCGGTGGACGCGCAGCCGGCCGTCCGGTGGCACGCGCTGCGCGTCGGCGGTGAGCGGCACGACCCAGGCGGTGTCGGCGTTACGCGGATGACCGAGGGCGACGAACCCGAAGTCGGCGGGCAGCCCGTCAGCGATGGACTGCCAGCTCGCTCCGGCGTCGTCGCTGCGGTAGACGCCGTGGTGGTTCTGGGCGTACCACCGGGCGCCGTCCGGCCCGGCCGCGGCCACCTTGTGCACGCACTGGCCGAACTCCGGGTAGGGATCGGGCATGAACTTCACGTGGATGCCCCGGTTGCGCGGGTTCCACGTCGAGCCGCCGTCCTCGGTGCAGTAGACGCCGCCGGTGCTCATGGCCACGGTGACGCGCTGGTCGTCGGTGGGGTGCGGCACCACGGTGTGCACCGCGGCACCCCCGAAGCCGGGATACCACTGCGGACGGTGGGGGTGGTCCCACAGGCCCTGCACCAGCGAGAAGGTGCACCCGCCGTCGTCGCTGCGCCACAGGGACGTCGGCTCGCAGCCGGCCCAGACCACGCCGGGCCGCTCAGCGGTGTCGGGGTGCAGCTGCCAGACCCGCTCGAGCGCGGTGTCGGCACCCTCGGGGAAGACGATCGCGCCGCCGTCCGCCTCGGTCCACGTGCGGCCGAGGTCGTCGCTGTGCTGCACCGTGGGGCCCCAGTGCTCCGAGCGGGCGCCGGCCAGCAGGTGCAGCGTGCCGCCCCGCGTGTCGATGGCGACGGAGGGCACCTCTGTCATGAGCAGGTGCGGGCCGTCGAGCGTCCAGGTGCGCCGGTCGTCACTGCGGGCGAGCCAGAGTCCCTTGCGGGTGCCGATGGCGACGATGACCGACGTGGTGGTGGTGTCCATACCTGTCATGACTGTCCGTCCCAGGAGAACTCATCGGTCGCCGGTGAACGGCTCCCGGCCGGGCACCACGATGCCGCGTGGGGGGCGGCCCGTCGAGAGCCTTTCCAGCAGATCGGTGAGCATCTCGACCGCCCGGGGGTGAAAGGCGGACGTCGCTCCCCCGACGTGCGGGCTGATGAGCACACCCGGCGCCGTCCAGAGCGGGTGGCCCGGCGGCAGCGGCTCGGGGTCCGTGACGTCGAGCGCGGCGAGCAGCCGCCCCGACCGCAGCTCGGCGAGCAGGGCGTCGGTGTCGACCACGCCACCGCGGGCGACGTTCACGACGAGCGCGCCGTCGGGCAGGGCCGCCAGGAAGTCGGCGCCGACCAGGCCCTGCGTGGAGTCGTCGAGCGGCACGGTGAGCACGACGACATCGTGCTCGGGGAGCAGGCGGACGAGCTCGTCGATGCCGTGCACCGGCAGTCCGGCCGGCCCGCTCGGCCGGGCCGAGCGAGCGACGACGGTGACGTGCGTCTCGAAGGGCAGCAGCCGCTCGACCACCGCGCGGCCGACGCCTCCGGCGCCGAGCACGAGGACGTGACGGTCGGCGAGCGCCCGCCTGCGTTGCGGCGCCCACCGGCCGTCGTCCGCAGCGCGCACGAAGTCCGGCAGTCCGCGCAGCGCCGCGATCGCCAGACCCACGGCGAGCTCGGCCGTCGACGTGTCGTGCACGCCCACCGCGTTCGCGAGCGCCACGCCCTCGGGCAGCAGCGGCAGCAGCGTCTCGTAGCCGGCGGTGAGGGTCTGCACGAGCTGCAGTCGGGGCAGTCCGGCCAGCTGCGCACCCCAGTCGCCGACACCCATGTACGGCGGCACGACCACCGTGACGTCGTCGGGGTCCTCGAGCGGCGCGGTGAGGTCCCACAGGCGCAGCCGGACGCCATCCGGCGGGCGGCCCACCGCGTCGACGAGGTCCTGCTCGGGCAGCGTGACGACCCAGGGCTCAGCCATGGGCTCACCGTAGGCCAGGGCACTGACCGGGTCGGACGCGGCTCGAAGGGGTGCGCCGCGCGTTGGTCGGGGTGAGACTGGAGCATGCGCCGACTCGGGGTGTGTGGCCAGACGGCCGCGGTCGGGCTGGCGCTCGTGGCGCTGGCTGCCTGCTCGGGCCACGGCGCCCCTGGCGGCTCCCCCGCGTCGAGCACCACGTCGAGCACCACGTCGAGCACCACCTCGAGCACCACCTCGAGCACCAGCGCGAACGGGGCCGTCGCGACGCAGCGCCCGGCCAGCCAGGTCGCCGCCGTGACCGTCGTCGCCCGTGGGCTCGCCGTCCCCTGGGGTCTGGCCCGGCTCGACGACGGCTCGTACCTCGTGTCACTGCGCGACGAGGCTCGCGTCGTACGCGTGACACCGGACGGCCGGACCCTCCCCGTGCCGGCCACCGGCCAGGACGGCCGGGTCGCGGGCGTGCGCCCCGAGGGTGAGGGCGGTCTGCTCGGACTCGCCTTCGCCCCCGGCGACCAGCACACGCTGTACGCGTACCTGACGTCCGACACCGACAACCGGGTCGTGTCGATGCCGTACCGCGACGGCCGGCTCGGCCCGCTCACTCCCCTGCTCACCGGCATCCCGAGGGCGGGCAACCACAACGGCGGCCGGCTCGCCTTCGGGCCGGACGGCATGCTCTACGTCACCACCGGCGATGCCGGGGAGCGCCCGAACGCTCAGGACCGCCGTTCGCTCGGCGGCAAGATCCTGCGGATCACCCGCGACGGCCACCCGGCGCCGGGCAACCCGTTCTCGGGCTCGCCGGTGTGGTCGTTCGGCCACCGCAACGTCCAGGGCATCGGCTGGGACTCGGCCGGCCGGATGTACGCCAGCGAGTTCGGCCAGAACACCTGGGACGAGCTCAACCGGATCGAACCGGGCCGCAACTACGGCTGGCCGGTGGTGGAGGGCCTGGGCACCGACGCCGACGTCGCCCGCGGCTTCACCCGCCCCTTGGTGGTGTGGCCCACTGACGACGCCTCCCCGAGCGGGATCGCCGTCGGGCGCGGCGCCGTCTGGCTGGCGGCGCTGCGCGGCGAGCGGCTGTGGCGGGTGCCGTTACGCGCCGACGGGTCGGCCGGGCGGCCCGAGGCGCTGCTGCAGGGCCGCTACGGCCGGCTGCGCGCAGCGACCTTCGAGCCCGACGGCGCCCTGGTCGTCATCACGAGCAACCGCTCCCGCGGCACCCCGACCCGCGACGACGACCGCATGCTGCGGCTGCGCCTGCGCTGACGCACGAGCGAGCTAGCCGCGGATCACCGGGAGACGTCGGCGCTCGAGGTCGGCCACCACGCCGGCGACCTGGTCGAGCGGGACGGCGGCGGCGTACAGCCAGCCCTGCGCGTAGCGGGCACCGAGCTCACGGACCACGTCGCGCACCTCGGTGGTCTCGATGCCCTCCACGACGACGTCGAGCGGCAGGGCGCGACCGAGGTCGATGATCGAGCGCATGACCGCGAGCGCCCGGGGGTCAGTCGTCAGGTTCGCGGTGAGCCCCTGGTCGAGCTTGAGCGTCGAGGCGGGCAGTCGGCTGAGGTAGGCCAGGGCCGAGTAGCCGCTGCCGAAGTCGTCGATCGCGACCCAGACGCCGAGCGCGCGCAGCTGCTGCAGCTGGCCCAGCTCACCGGCGTCCTCACCCACGAAGGCGGACTCGGTGACCTCGATGACGAGCCGGGTCGCCGGCACCCCCGCCTCGGCCAGCAGGTCGGCCACGTCGGCCGCGAAGGTCGGCGAGCGCAGCTGCACCGGCGAGACGTTCACTGCGACGCGCGCCCCGGCCACACTCGCGTCGAGCGCTGCGAGGTCGGCGAGCGAGCGGCGCAGCACGTGGGTTCCGAGCTCGGCGATGAGACCGCAGCGCTCGGCGGCCGGGATGAACTCGTCGGGCGTGACCCGGCCCAGCAGCGGGTCGACCCACCGGGCCAGGGCCTCGAAGCCGACCACTGCCTCGGATGCCTCGGATGCCTCGGATGCCTCGGACTCCAGCCGCAGCACCGGTTGGTAGTGCACGTCCACGTCGCCAGTGCGCACCGCCACCCGCAGCCGGCGTTCGACGTCGAGGGAGCGGCGGTGCTGCGCCGCGACGGGGCCGTCGTAGCGCTCGACCCGATCGCGCCCGGACTGCTTGGCCGCGTGCAACGCGACACCGCTCTCCACGACCGCCGCGGCCGTAGCGCCCCCCGACCAGCGCGCGACACCGATGCTCGTCGACACCCGCACCGCTGCCGCCCCGGGAAGGGCGAGGGCCGCCGCGCGCACGGCCTCCAGCAGGGTGTGGGCCAGCGCACGGTCACGACCACCACCGCCCGGCACGACGACGACGAACTCGTCACCGCCCACCCGGAAGGCACGGCAGTCCGGCTCCAGGGCGGCGTGCACGCAGTCGGCCACGGCCACGAGCAGGTCGTCACCGCGGGAGTGCCCGAGGACGTCGTTGACCTCCTTGAAGCCGTCCAGGTCGAGGGTCAGCACGGCACCCTCGGGTGTGTCCGCCAACTCCTCGAGCCGCCAGCCCAGCGCTCGCCGGTTACCCAGCCCGGTCAGGGGGTCCTGCATCGCCTGCCGGGTCAGCGAGCGCATCAGGCGGCCGCGCTGGACGCCGGTCCAGGCCTCGCGCGCGGAGAAGACCGCGATCATGGCGACGGCGACGGCGATCGTGACGCTGTCAGTCACCGGGTCGCCCGCGAACGCGGCAACGGCGACGACCAGCACGATGAAGGTCACGACGGTGGTGGTGAGCGCGACGCGCGCCTCCGAGGCCCGGCCGTCGTCCGCGTGCCGCGCGGGTTGCAGCCGCAGCACCCCTTCACCGATGGCCGGCCAGGCGATGCACCACAACGCCGCGGCCGCCCACGGCCACAGGTGGCCCTGGGCCACCGACCGCAGCGTGTAGCCGTCGGCCGCGGCGTAGACCGCGAAACCGAGCATCGTCAGCAGCAGCCCGCGGTCGAACTCGCGCAGCCAGCCCAGCACCAGCAGCGCGAGGATGCTGGTCTCGATCAGCGCGATCAGCAGGGCCAGTGCGTCCCCGGCCGACAGACCGCCGGAGAGCAGCGCCGGGCGGTAGGCGACGCGCCAGAGCATCAGCAGCGTCGCGCAGCCGAGCAGGAGCGAGTCGAGCGTCATCCGCGCCCAGTGGGTGCGCACCGAGCGCGGGCGCAGCGCGAGCAGCAGGCCCGTGACGCCGAGCGGTGCCGACACCGTGCCGAGCACGTCACCGAGGGTCGGGAACACCGGGTCACCCAGGGAGGCCTCACCACCGATGACGAGCTGACCCACGCCCCACGTCACCATGGCCATCGCGAGGAAGCGCGCCGACAGCCGCATCGCGTCACCGCGGCGCCAGGACGTGACGAGCACCACCAGGCCGGTGACCACCGCGAGCAGTCCCGAGAACAACGCGGCCACGGCCACCGCCGTGGCGGGATGCACGCGCGCCAGCACCGACACGGCAGTCGCCGCCAGCACGCCGGACGTCATCATCACCGGGCCGCGCAGCCGCGGTGAGACCGTCTCCCCTGCTCTCACGGCTGCTCTATCGGCAGCCCGGACGCCCGCCCTGAGCGGCCGGTGCGCCGCACTCGCCGCCGGTGGCCGTGGCAGCTGGCCCGTGCGGATCACCCCTGCGGTTCGCCCTTGACTGCGCCCGCAGACCTGCCGATAGAGCACCCGTGCCTCTGACGATCCACGACGTCCTGGCGGATGCCGCCGTCCGCAGCGTGTTCCAACCCATCATCGAGCTGGAGTCCGGCCGAGTCGTCGCCTACGAGGCGCTCGCGCGCGGCCCGCACGGGCCCCTCGAGAGCCCGGTGGCGCTGTTCGACGCCGCGCGCGCCGAGGGGTGCCTGCCCGAGCTGGACGAGGCGTGCCGAGCCGCCGCCTTCCGCGGGGCCATCGAGCACGGCCTGCTCGAACCGCTCACGCTGTTCGTGAACGTCGAGCCGGAGGTGCTCGACGCCGCGCCGCTCGACGACCTGCTCGCGATCGCCGACGCCGCACCCGGACGGTTGCGCGTGGTGCTGGAGATCACCGAGCGCGCGCTGGCCAAGCGCCCGGCCGAGCTGCTGCGCACAGTGCAGCGGGTGCGCGACCTCGGCTGGGGGGTGGCCCTCGACGACGTCGGTGCGGAGTCGGCGTCCCTGGCCTTCATGCCGCTGCTGCGCCCCGACGTGGTCAAGCTCGACCTGCGCCTCGTGCAGGACCGGCCCGGCCCGGACGTCGCCGAGATCATGAACGCGGTGAACGCCCACGCCGAGCGCACCGGTGCGCGCATCCTCGCGGAAGGCATCGAGGACGAGCGTCACCTGCGGGTCGCTCTGGCCCTGGGCGCGACGCTGGGCCAGGGCTGGCACTTCGGCCGCCCGGCGCCCGGCCCGGCGACGGATCACGCGACCGGCAGCCTCGACCTGACGGTCGTGCGCCGCGGCACAGCCACCGACGGTTCGCCGTTCGCGGCCCTGCCGCCCGGGGTGCCGCGCCGGCGGGCCCCGAAGGCACTGCTCGTCGAGCTGAGCAAGCACTTGGAGCGCGAGGCGATGCGCGTCGGAGAGACCTGCGTGGTCGCTGCGACGTTCCAGGAGGCCGTGAACTTCACGGCAGCCACGGCCCAGCGCTATCGCGACCTGGTCGACCGCACGGGGTTCGTCTGCGCCCTCGGCGAGGGGCTCGCCGTCGAGCCGCTGCCCGGCCTGCGCGGCGCGGCCCTCGCCCCCGACGACCCGGTGCGCGGCGAGTGGGACCTCGTGGTCGTCAGCCCGCACTTCTGCGCCGCCCTGCTGGCTACCGACCTCGGCTCCACCGGGCCGGACCTGCAGCGCGAGTTCGAGTACGCGCTCACCTACGACCGCGCGACCGTGGTCGAGGCGGCGCAGCGGCTGCTGTCGCGGGTGGCGCCCGAGGTGACGCCGCCGCGTCCGCACGGCACCGAGTCCCGGCCCGCGGACGAGTGCGCGGACGAGTGCGCGGACGAGTGCACGGCGGCCGGGGAGCCGGCGACGGCCGGTGCGGCCCTCACCCTGGCCGTCGAGGGCGAGGCGGTGCTGCACCGGGCGCTCGCGGCCACCAACAGCGGCATCACCATCGCCGACGTCCGCCGGCCCGACCAGCCGCTCGTGTACGCCAACACGGCGTTCGCCGAGCTCGCCGGCCTGCCCCTGGAGCGGCTGGTCGGCCGCAACTGCCGGTTCCTGCAGGGTCCCGACACCGACCGCGACGCCGTGGCTCGCATCCGGGCCGCCGTTTCGCGCGGCGAGGAGTGCCGCGAGACCCTCCTGAACTACCGCGGCGAGCAGCGCATCCCGTGGTGGAACGAGATCTACCTGGCACCGGTCGTGGACGCCGAAGGTCGGGTCGTGCAGTACATCGGCGTGCAGAACGACGTCACCGCCCAGGTCGAGGCGCAGCGCGCGTTGGTGCACGAGCGCGACCGAGCCCGCAGCTACCTGACCCGCATCGAGCAGCTGGCGTACACCGATCCGCTCACCGGCTTGATGAACCGCCGTCGACTGGAGAGCGAGGTCGAGGCGGCGCTCTGGGACGCTCAGCTCACCGAACGCGGGCTCGCGCTGCTGTTCCTCGACCTCAACGGCTTCAAGCCGGTGAACGACGAGCTCGGCCACGCCGCCGGTGACGAGCTGCTCGTGCGCGTCGCCGAGCGCTTGCGCGCCAGCCTTCGCCGCGGCGACCTGCTGGCCCGCCTGGGTGGTGACGAGTTCCTCGTCGCGCTACCCGGACTGGACGCGCACGACGCGGCAGCCCAGGCCGAGCAGGTGGCCGCGTCGCTGCGGGACGCCGTCGCCGAGCCGGTCGAGCTGGCCGGTCGCCTGGTGTCGGTGTCGGCGTCGATCGGCTGGAGCGTCTACCCCACCGACGCCGACGCCTTCGGCCCGCTCATGCACCTCGCGGACGAGCGCATGTACGGGCAGAAGGCGAGCCGGCTGCGGGTCTGACCCGACCAGCGCATCAGGTGAGGCGCTCGAGCACCAGCTCACGCACCCGCCCGGCGTCGGCCTGACCGCGCATCTCCTTCATCACCGCACCGATCAGCGCCCCGGCCGCGGCGACCTTGCCGCCACGGATCTTCTCGGCGACGTCGGGGTTGGCCTCGATCGCGCGGTCGATGGCGGCACCGAGGGCACCGTCGTCGGAGACCACCTCGAGACCGCGGGCCGTGACGACCTCCTCCGGCGAGCCCTCGCCGGCGAGCACGCCGTCGAGCACCTGGCGCGCGATGGTGTCGTTGATCCGGCCGGACTCCACCAGCCCCGCCAGCTGGGCGACCTGCTCGGCCGTGACCGGCAGCGAGGCCAGCTCCTGGCCCTCCGCGTTGGCCCGGCGGGCCAGCTCTCCCGACCACCACTTGCGCGCGGCGGCCGGTGAGGCGCCGGCGGCGACGGTGTCCTCGACCAGCTCGGTGGCGCCGGCGTTCACCAGGTCGCGCATCTCCAGGTCGGTGAAGCCCCAGTCCTGCTGCAGCCGGCGGCGGCGCTGCGCCGGCGGCTCCGGCAGCGTGGTGCGCAGGTGCTCCACCCAGGCGGCGTCCGGAGCCACGGGCACCAGGTCGGGCTCGGGGAAGTACCGGTAGTCCTCGGCGTCGGACTTCACGCGTCCGGACGTCGTGAGGCCGGAGTCCTCGTGCCAGTGCCGAGTCTCTTGCACGATCACGTCGCCAGCCACCAGCCGGGCGCCCTGGCGGCAGATCTCGTACCGCACCGCCCGCTCGACGCTGCGCAGGGAGTTGACGTTCTTGGTCTCGGTGCGGGTGCCGAGCGGCACGGCGTCCTGGTCGTCGTCGCGCCGCTCGCGCAGCGACACGTTCGCGTCGCAGCGCAGCGACCCCTGCTCCATGCGGACGTCGGAGACGCCGAGCGCGCGCAGCAGGTCGCGCAGCGTCGCGACGTACGCGCGCGCCACCTCCGGCGCCCGCTCCCCCGCACCGGTCAGCGGCTTGGTGACGATCTCGATGAGCGGGATGCCCGCGCGGTTGTAGTCGACCAGCGAGTACTCCGCGCCGTGGATGCGTCCGGTGGAGCCGCCGACGTGCAGGGACTTGCCGGTGTCCTCCTCCATGTGGGCGCGCTCGATGGCGACGCGGTAGGTCGTACCGTCGTCCAGCTCGACGTCGAGGTAGCCGTTGGTGGCGATCGGCTCGTCGTACTGCGAGGTCTGGAAGTTCTTCGGCATGTCCGGGTAGAAGTAGTTCTTGCGCGCGAACCGCCCCCACGGGGTGATGTCGCAGTGCAGGGCCAGGCCGATCCGGATCGCCGACTCGACAGCGGCCTCGTTGACCACCGGCAGGGCGCCGGGCAGGCCGAGGCACACCGGGCACACCTGGGTGTTCGGCTCGGCGCCGAACGCCGTGCCGCAGCCGCAGAACATCTTGGTGGCCGTCGACAGCTCGACGTGCACCTCGAGCCCGAGCACCGGGTCGAAGCGCTGCACCGCCTCGTCGTAGGGCAGCAACAGCTCGTCGGACGACGAGCTCGTGGCGGACGTGGTGGTCACGCGAGCACCTCCAGCTCAGGGGCCTTCGACAGCAGCGGGCCGCCCCATCGCTCGAGCAGCATCTGCTCGAGCGCGGCACCGACCGCGTACAGCCGGTGGTCGTGCGTCGCGGGCGCGAGCAGCTGCACGCCCACGGGCAGGCCGTCCTCGTCGGCCAGGCCGGCCGGCAACGACATCCCCGGCACGCCCGCGAGGTTCGCCGGGATCGTCGCGATGTCGTTGAGGTACATGGCGAGCGGGTCGTCGAGCTTCTCGCCCAGGCGGAACGCCGTCGTCGGCGCCGTCGGCGAGATCAGGACGTCGGCCTGAGCGAACGCCGCCTCGAAGTCGCGGGCGATGAGCGTGCGCACCTTCTGCGCCTGGCCGTAGTAGGCGTCGTAGTAGCCGCTCGACAGCGCGTAGGTGCCGAGGATGATGCGGCGCTTGGCCTCGTCGCCGAAGCCCGCGTCGCGCGTGGCCGCCATGACCTGCTCGGCGGTCGGCGCGTCGACGCCCTCGGGCAGCACCCGCAAGCCGTAGCGCATGGCGTCGAACTTGGCGAGGTTGCTGCTCGCCTCGCTCGGCAGGATGAGGTAGTACGCCGCCAGGGCGTACTCGAAGTGCGGGCACGTCACCTCGACCACCTCGGCGCCGGCGCCGGTGAGCAGCTCGACCGCCTCGTCGAAGCGCGTTCGCACCCCCGCCTGGTAGCCCTCGCCACCGAGCTCGCGGACGACGCCGATCCTCAGGCCGCGCACGTCGGCGCGCCGCGCCGCCTCGACGACCGCGGGCACCGGGCCGTCGATGCTGGTGGAGTCGCGCGGGTCGTGGCCGCCGATGACCTCGTGCAGCAGCGCGGCGTCCAGCACAGTGCGGGTGCACGGGCCGGCCTGGTCGAGGCTGCTGGCCAACGCGATGAGGCCGTAACGCGACACGCCGCCGTAGGTGGGTTTCACACCCACCGTGCCCGTGACGGCCGCCGGCTGACGGATCGAACCGCCCGTGTCGGTGCCGATCGCCAGGGGCGCCTCGAACGCCGCGACCGCGGCAGCCGAGCCCCCACCCGACCCGCCGGGGATGCGCTCGAGGTCCCACGGGTTGTGGGTGGGGCCGAAGGCCGAGTGCTCGGTGGAGCTGCCCATCGCGAACTCGTCCATGTTCGTCTTGCCGAGCACCACCATGCCGGCGCCCTTGAGTCGCTCGACGAGCGTGGCGTCGTACGGCGGCACCCAGCCCTCGAGCAGGCGCGACCCCGCGGTGGTCGGCAGGCCCTTCGTGGCGACGACGTCCTTCACCGCGACCGGCACGCCGGCGAGCGCGTGCACCGGCTCACCGGCCGCCCGCCGCTCATCGACGGCGCGAGCCGCCGCGAGCGCCTGCTCGTCGGCGACGTGCAGGAACGCGTGCACCGCGCCGTCGACCGCGCGGATGCGGTCGAGGTGGGCCTGCGTCACCTCCACGGCCGACACCTCGCCCGACTGCAGCGCCTGCGCCAGCTCGGCCGCCGATCGGCGGGTCAGGTCGCTGGGCTCGGCGATCGGGGCGGCCATCAGTCCTCCTCCAGGATGCGCGGGACGCGGAAGCGCTGCTGCTCGGACTCAGGGGCACCGCTCAGGGCCTGCTCGGGCGTCAGCCCGGGCACCGGAACGTCTGGCCGCGTGACGTTGGTGAGCGGCAGCGGGTGCGACATCGGCGGCACGTCGTCCGCCGCGACCTCGCCGACGCGGGCCACCGACTCCAGGATCACGCCGAGCTGGCCGGCGAGGCGGTCGAGCTCGGCGTCGGTGGCCTCGATGCGGGCCAGACCGGCCAGGTGCGCGACGTCCGCGCGGCTCAGGCCGTCGCTGCCGGGGCTTGCGGAGGCATGGCTGGAGGGTTCGGACATGCCGGCAAGTCTAGGGGTGGGCCGCCGGCGCCTCGTCCGCGAGCCGTCCGTCGAGCAGTCGCTCGGCGAGCCAGGTCGTCGCCGTGCGCGCCGGCATCGGCCGGGCGATGTGCCAGCCCTGGGCGCTGTCGCACGCCATGTCGGCGATGGCGTTCCACGTGACGGCCGTCTCGATCCCCTCGGCGACCACGTGCAGGCCGAGGCCGTGGGCGAGGCGCGTGGTGGCTTGCACCACCACGGCGTCCTCCTCGACGACGGCCGCCCGGCTGACGAAGCTGCGGTCGATCTTGATCTCGGCCAGGGGCAGCTCGCGCAGCAGCCGCAGCGACGACCAGCCGGTGCCGAAGTCGTCGAGCGAGAGCCGCACGCCGAGGTCGCGCAGCGACTGCAGGGTGAGGCGGGCCCGCTCCATGTCGGCCGTGAGCACGCGCTCGGTGATCTCGAGCGTGAGCAGCGACGGCGCGACGCCGTGCCGGGTCAGCAGGTCAGCCAGGCGCGCCGCCAGGGTCATGTCGAGCAGGTCGCGGAACGACACGTTGACGGCGACGGGGACGTCCATGCCGGCGTCCTGCCACATCCGCACCTGGGCCAGCGCGAGGTCGAGCACGACCTCGGTGAGGCGGTGCATGAGGCCGGACTGCTCGGCCACGGGGATGAAGTCGTCCGGTGGCACCACGCCGCGCACCGGGTGGTTCCACCGCACCAGCGCCTCGACGCCGCACACCGACTGGTCACCGAGGCGCGCCTTGGGCTGGTAGTGCAGCTCGATCTCACCGTGCTCGATGGCGTGCCGCAGGCCGCTGATCAGGCCGATGCGCGACGCCGAGTTCGCGTCGCGGCGCGGGTCGTACACCTGGACGCCGGCGCGGTCGGCCTTCGCGAGGTACATCGCGACGTCGGCGCGCGAGAACAGCACCTCGTACTCGCTGGCGTGGTCGGGCACCATCGCGACGCCGATGCTGCCTTCGAGGTCGATCAGCTGGCCGTCGATCACGAGCTCGGCGTCCAGGGCCGTGCGCAGCCGCTCGCCGATGACCACGGCGCTGGCGGCGTCGGGCACCCGTCGGGCCAGGACGGCGAACTCGTCACCGCCGAGGCGCGCCACCAGGTCGTCGGGCCGCAGGGCGCCCTCGAGCCGGGTGGCGACGCTGCGCAGCACCTGGTCTCCGACCGGGTGCCCGAGGACGTCGTTGACCTCCTTGAACCGGTCGAGGTCGAGCAGGTAGAGCGCGCACGGCTCACCGGTGCGCAGGGCCTCCTCGATGGCCTTCTCGGCCTGCAGCACCAGCATCGCGCGGTTGGCGAGCCCGGTGAGGTCGTCGTGCAGGGCCTGGTGCTCGCTGCGCCGGCTGGCGGCGGCGCTGCGGTAGATCGCGTACATCGGCACGATGGTCAGGACGACGTAGGCCGGGGCGTGCTCCATCAGGACCACGACGAGCGGCCCGAGGCCGAACTGCGCCGACGACACCATCGACTGGAAGCGCAGGTCCGACAGCAGGGCCGTCCACGGCGACTGGCCCGAGACCAG
Organism: Angustibacter sp. Root456; assembly: GCF_001426435.1. NCBI lineage: Bacteria > Bacillati > Actinomycetota > Actinomycetes > Kineosporiales > Kineosporiaceae > Angustibacter > Angustibacter sp. Root456. Next base: position 154,917 of record NZ_LMER01000001.1, read on the forward strand.
GCTGACCGCGACGGCGACGAGCGCGTCGTTGACCGCGAAGCACGACAACGCCACCACCCCGACGAGCAGGAGGTCCAGCAGCGTCGTCGGCGTCCACGGGGTGGCGAGCGAGGGATGGATGCCGAGGGCCGCGAGCACCGCCCAGCCCGCGGTGACGCTCAGGGTGTACTGGCCGACGTTGAAGAGGGTGCGCCACCAGGCCCTGCGCTCGACCGTTCCGGCGACCACGGTGGCCACGGCGTGCAGCACGGCGGCCGGCAGCAGCCCGAAGTGCAGCAGCACGGGGAACACGAACGTGGCCGAGAGCGCGACCCCCATGGGGTCGTGCACGTGCGAGCCGATCACCGGCCGCAGCTCGCCCAGCACCACCAGGACGAAGCAGGTGGCCAGGGCGAGCTGCTGGCCGTGCGGCATGGCCCACAGGTCGCCCGGGCGCAGGCCGGCCGCTGCGCCGACGAGCACCGCCAGCCCGGCGACGACCACGGTCGCCACGTAGGCCGCCAGCTGGTGCGGCCGGTCGGCCGAGCGCACGCTGTTGCGCGCGTCGCCGCCTGCGCCCACGCCGTCTCCCCGATGCCGTCTGGATGCCGTCTCGATGCCGTCTCGATGCCGTCTCGAGGCCGTCTGGATGCGGTCTCGATGCGGGCTCGATGCCGCCTCCGCACGCCGTCGACCAGGCGTCACCGTGCAGGTCGGCACGGCCTGGGCTCACCTGAGCAGTTCGAGCGGTGCGTCGCCCGATCAGTCGACGCTCGGCGGTGGCCCCTGCTCGAGCAGCTGTCGGAAGCCGGCCTCGTCGAGCACGGGCACGCCGAGCTGCACGGCCTTGTCGTGCTTGCTGCCCGGGCTCTCCCCCACGACGACGAACGACGTCTTCTTCGACACGCTCCCTGAGGCCTTGCCGCCGCGAGCCAGGATCGCCTCCTTGGCCTCGTCACGGCTGAAGCCCTCGAGCGAACCGGTCACGACGATGGTGAGGCCCTCGAGCGTGCGCGGCACGGACGCGTCGCGCTCGTCGGCCATGCGCACGCCGGCCCGCGCCCACTTCTCGACCACGTCGCGGTGCCAGTCGACCTCGAACCACTCGCGGACCGCCTCGGCGATGACGGGGCCGACGCCCTCGACGGCGGCGAGCTGCTCCTGCGTGGCGGAGCGGATCGCCTCGATGCTGCCCAGCTCGGTCGCGAGGGCTCGGGCGGCCGTGGGGCCGACGTGGCGGATGGACAGCGCCACGAGCACGCGCCACAGCGGCTGGGACCTCGCCTGCTCGAGGTTCGCGAGCAGCTTGGCGCCGTTCGCCGTGAGCTCGCCGTCCTTGCGGGTGTAGAGCGGCACCTGGCGCAGGTCGTCGGCGGTGAGCCCGAACACGTCGCCCTCGTCGTGCACCACGCCGGCGTCGAGCAGTGCCTGCGCGGCCTCCCAGCCCATGGCCTCGATGTCGAAGGCACCGCGGGAGGCGACGTGGAACAGCCGCTCGCGCAGCTGGGCCGGGCACGACCTGGAGTTGGGGCAGCGGATGTCGACGTCGCCCTCGCGCTGCGGGCGCAGCTCGGTGCCGCAGCTCGGGCAGTGCGTCGGCATGACGAACTCGCGGGCGTCATCCGGCCGCAGCGCCACGACCGGACCGAGCACCTCGGGGATGACGTCGCCGGCCTTGCGCAGCACGACGGTGTCGCCGATCAGCACGCCCTTGCGGCGTACCTCGTCGGCGTTGTGCAGCGTCGCCATCTCGACCGTGGATCCGGAGACGAGCACCGGCTCCATCACCGCGTACGGCGTGACGCGGCCGGTGCGCCCCACGTTGACCCGGATGTCGAGCAGCGTGGTGTTGACCTCTTCGGGGGGGTACTTGTACGCGATGGCCCACCGGGGCGCGCGGCTGGTCGAGCCGAGCCGGCGTTGCACCGAGAGCGCGTCGACCTTCACGACGACGCCGTCGATCTCGTGCTCGACGTCGTGCCGGTGCTCGCCGTGGTGCGCGACGTAGGCGAGCACCTCCTCGACCTCCGATACCACGCGCGTGCGCGGGCTGACCGGCAGGCCCCACCGCGCGAGCAGCTCGTACGCCTGGGACTGCGTGGACAGCTCGATGCCGTGCTGCTCGAACCCGCGACGAGCACCGATGCCGTGCACGATCAGGCGCAGCGGGCGCGACGCCGTGACCTTGGGGTCCTTCTGTCGCAGCGAGCCCGACGCCGCGTTGCGCGGGTTGGCGAACGGCGCCCGGCCGGCCTCGACCAGCGCCGCGTTGAGCTCAGCGAAGTCGGCGGTCGGGAAGTACACCTCGCCGCGCACCTCGACGAGCTCGGGCACGTCGTCGCCCTCGAGCTGGCTCGGGACGCCGCGCAGCGTGCGCACGTTCAAGGTGACGTCCTCGCCGGTACGCCCGTCGCCGCGGGTGGCGGCGCGCACCAGGCGGCCACGCTCGTAGACCAGGTCGATGGCCAGGCCGTCGATCTTCAGCTCGCACAGCCACGCGATGGCCCTGCCTGCCGAGCTGCCGGCGTCGCGCACGACGCGGTCGCACCACGCGCGGAGCTCCTCGATGCTGAAGACGTTGTCGAGGCTCAGCATCCGCTCGAGGTGGTCGACCGCGGTGAACTCAGTCGAGAAGGTCCCACCGACCACCTGGGTGGGGCTGTCGGGCGTGCGCAGGCCGGGATGGGCGTCCTCGAGCTGCTCGAGCTCGCGCAGCAGGGCGTCGAACTCGCCGTCGCTGACCGTCGGCGCCTCGCGGACGTAGTAGGCGAAGCGGTGCCCCTCGATCTGCTCGGCCAGCTCGGCCCAGCGGTGCCGGACGTCGTCCGGGAGGTGCTCGTCGCTGCTCGCGGCCGTGGTCTGCTTCGTCGGGTGCCGCGCGGTGGTCTCGCTCACGCACGTCATTGTGCCGGGTGGCACCGACAGCCACCCGTCAGGCGAGGGCGCGCTCGGTGAGCTCCGCGGCCACCTCGGTGCACCGTCGCACGGCGGCGCGAGCACCGGCCGGCGAGGCACCGGCGAGCCCGCACGTGGGGGTGACCACCACGGCGGCCAGGTCTCGCACCGGCAGGCCGACGTCACGCCAGCGTGCGGTCAGGACGTCGGCCACCTGGCGAGTCGCCGGCACGTCGCCCACCGTCGGTAGAGCACCCGCCCAGAGCCCCACTCCTGCCTCGACGGCCGCAGCGACGGACTCCCAGCCGGACGCGTCGAGCAGGGTGACGTCCAGCGACACCGCGCCCGCCCCGCTGTCGCGCAGCAGCGCGATCGGCACGTCCTCGGCACAGCAGTGCACGACGGTCGACGCACCAGCGTCGCGGGCGGCCTCCAGCACCGCGGCCAGACCCTCGCGGACCTCCGGGGCGCCGATCGCGGGCACCCGGCCGTAGCCCGACACGGTCGGGAGCCGACCGTCGAGCACCGCAGGCAGCGACGGCTCGTCGAGCTGCAGCACGACATCGGCTCCCGGCACGAGCCGGGCCACCTCGGCCACGAGGGCCGCTCCCGATTCGCGGCTGGACTGGACGAGGTCACGCACCGCTCCGGCGTCCGTGAGCGCGCGCTCCCCGCGCGGCAACTGCAGTGAGGCGGCCAGGGTCCACGGGCCAGCCAGCTGCACCTTCAGCCGGCCGGCGTAGCCGTCGAACGCCTCGGCGAGGCGCTCGAGATCCTCACGCCAGAAGGCCTGAGCCCGCGCGAGGTCGCGGCCCGGGCGGTCGACGAGTCGCCAGCCCGACGGCTGCAGGTCGACCGCCAGCCCGACCAGCCGAGCGGCCGCGCGGCCGATGAGGTCGGCGCCCTGGCCTCGAGCCGGCAGCTCCGGTAGGTGCGGCAGCTGCTCGAGCTCGCCGCGGATGACGGCGAGCGCCTCACCGACGTCCGTACCGGGCCACGAGCCGATGCCGGTCGCGATGGCGGCGGGAGCTGGCATGGCCCTGACCCTACGGGGGCGCTCCGCCGGTCGGGTGCCTCACCCCGCACGCGGGCAGGGCCCGAGACCGCGAAGGTCTCGGGCCCTGCCGCGTCAGCGAGCGGTTCAGCGACCGCCGGGCTGGGTCACGCCGTTCACCTTGAGGGTGTACAGCGCGTTCTTGGTGGCGGACTCGCTCGGGTCGTCAACCGTCACGATGACGCCCACCTGCTTGGCGTTGCCGAGCAGCTTGCGCAGCTGGTGCGACCAGAGGTACGCCGCACCGTGCCGCAGCTTGACCTGGCCGAGGTAGACCTTCTTGTGGTCGTCCCAGCCGACGAGCTGCAGGCTCCAGCCGCTGACGGGGGTCGGGTAGACCTGCGTCGCGGACTTGAAGTCAGCCACCGACGAGCCGTCGGAGACCGTGGTGCCGCCGACCGTGACGTCGTCGACCCACCAGCCGGCCGGGTCGCCGTTGTTGCCTTCTGACGCCGCATCGGTCAGGTAGCGGAACGACAGCAGGATCGTCTGACCCGCGTACTTCGACAGGTCGAACGACTCCGACTTCCACTCGGTCTGCAGACCGGTGAAGCCCGGGAGCTGGGCGACGATGTTGCTCGCCGCATCGGGGTCGTGGTCGCTCGTGGTGTCAGCGTTGGCGAGCGAGGTGTAGGTCTTGCCACCGTCGGTGGAGACCTGCACCGTCGCGAAGTCCCAGCTCTGCTCGATGTTGAACTTCGTCGAGAAGGTCAGCGTCGGGTTGTCGGCCGGTACGGTCACGCTGGTCACCGCGGCCCGGTCGAGCTCGTTGCCGCTCCCGGAGTAGAGGGCCGCGTTGCCCTCGCGGGCGTTGGCGTCCACCGTCCAGCCGAGCGGGTCGGGGGCGTAGGTGGCGTCACCCTTGAAGTACAGGCTGCGCAGGTCGCGAGCGCTCAGCACCTTGGTGCCGCGGGTCGGCTGCACGTAGTCCGAGCCGTTGGGCGGAGCGCCCGGCGAGTCGTACGAGCCCGGCCAGGCCCAGTCGATGCCGGCGTAGAGCTGGCTCGCCTGGTAGGCGTTCGTCGTCGAGTGGTGCTCGCCGTGGCCCTTCTCGTGGCCCTCGTCGTGGCCCTTGCTCTTGCCACGGTCGTCGTCGTCGTTGCCGTACCACCCGTGGTTCGCGTAGTGGCCGTTCAGGACCAGGCGCGCGCCGTCGTCCTGGAAGGCGTCGACGGCGAGCATGGCCGCCCACTGGTTGATGAACTGGCTCACCGACAGGTGCGTCTTCTTGCTGTCGAGCAGCGCCTGCAGCGAGTCGAGGCCGTTGCGGTCAGCGTCGTTGTGCAAGAACGTGATGGCGTCACGGCCGAAGCGGTTCTCGATGTAGGTGATCATCGAGTAGGCAGCGCCGTAGTCGCTGAGGATCGAGGGACTGCCCTGGTCACCCCACTCCGTCAGCGAGTTCTCCGCACCGCAGTACGGGAAGGAGCTGGTGCCCGAGAAGCCGTAGAAGCAGTTGAGGTGGCTGTCGGCGCCGGTCTGGCCGTAGGGAATCGTCGTGTCGACGTACCCGACGATCGTCTGCGCGTAGTCCGACAGGCCCTCGTTCATCCACGAGGTCTCACCCGGCGACGCGTAGGACTCCAGCAGGTGCTGGTACTCGTGGGCGAACGTGCCCTCGTACAGCCGCGGGCGCGGGGTGAGGGCGTTGCCGCAACCGTCGGTGCCCGGCTGGGGGTTCGCGCCGGTGCGCTGCGCCCAGTCGTAGCTGTCGATCGTCATGGTGTTGCGGTCGTAGAAGTAGTTGAACGTGGGCGAGAAGAAGCCCGCGATGTACGTCGCGCCGTCCGGGGTGCTCGGCGCGTAGTAGTTGGCGTCGCGGACGTTGGAGATCAGCGCGAGCGTCTTGTCACCGTCGCCGACGAACGGCTGGGAGGCCTCGTTCTCCGCAGTGTCGGGGTCGTCTGCGGTGTTCAAGGGTGAGTTGCTGCCATCGCGGTCGGGCGCGACGGAGAAGAACTGCGACTCCTTGGGCAGCATGTTGGTGTCGAACTCGTCGACCAGTGACTGCACCTGCGCGTCGGTGACGACGTTGACGTTGCCGTCGTTACGGCAGTCGCCGGCCGGGTAGTCCAGGTTGTCCTGCACCCAGGCCTCGATGTGCTGCCCGACCGCGCGCAGAGTGAACGTCTGCGCGATGTACCGGCCGTTGTAGTCGTCCAGCACGTAGTACACGCGCTGGGTGCCGACCGGCGGCGTCTTGCTGGCGGCGGCCGCGAACGTGCGCATGGCCGCCCGCCGGGAAGCCTTCGGCATGGCCGCCTTCAGGGCGGCGATCTCCTTCTTCGTCGGCGTTCGCTTGAGCATCTCCGCCGACGGTTCGCGGATGTCGCCCTTCTTGCCGTTCGCGGTGCCGGCCTTGGTTGCGGCGGGTACCGAGCTGGCGGCCGAGGCGCTGACGGCGGTGACGCCGCTCAGGGCCAGGGCCAGGGCACTCAAGCCTGCGGCTGCTGCCCAGGTCGAGCGTGAGCCAATCCTTCGGGACATGTAGACGTCCTGTCTGGTCAGGACGTGCCCCCTTGCCCCACGGCTTGTCGCAAGCGGGGCACGTCGCCTTCACGTGGTCGGCAGCCAACCACCATTTGGCGTACCTGTGAAGTCCCTGTGACTCAGCGTGAAGCGTTCGTGATGGTGGCCGAGCCCATCACGCGGGTGCCGGAGTAGAGCACGACGGCCTGCCCGGGCGCGACACCCCGCAAGGGCACGCGCAGCGTCACCTCGAGCGCGTCGCCGTCACCCAGCACGGCGACCGCAGGCACGGCCTCACCGTGGGCGCGGACCTGCGCCGAGACCTCGACGGACCCTACCGGCGCGGGTCCGCACCAGCGGGGCCGCGCACCGACCAGCCGCGTGACGTCCAGGCTCTCGGCCGGCCCGACCACGACCGTTCCCTCTTTCGGCCGAATGTCGAGCACGTAGCGTGGCCGGCCATCGGGAGCCGGTCGCCCGATCCGCAGGCCCTTGCGCTGGCCGATCGTGAACCCGTACGCGCCGTCGTGGGTGCCGATCTCGACGCCGTCCTCGTCCTCGATGCGTCCCGGCTGCGCTCCCAGCCGCTGCTCGAGCCAGCCGCGGGTGTCGCCGTCGGCGATGAAGCAGATGTCGTGGCTGTCGGGCTTGTCGGCCACGGCCAGCCCCCGGCGCGACGCCTCGCCGCGCACCGCGGACTTCAGCGAGTCACCGAGCGGAAACACCGCCCGGGTCAGCTGCTCGGCGGTGAGCACGCCGAGCACGTACGACTGGTCCTTGTCGGGGTCGGCTGCGCGGTGCAGCGACGGCGTGCCGTCGTCGGCCCGCTCGACCCGCGCGTAGTGCCCGGTGCACAGCGCGTCGAAACCCAGACCCACGGCCTTGTCGAGCAGCGCCGAGAACTTGATCTTCTCGTTGCAGCGCAGGCACGGGTTGGGGGTGCGGCCCGCCGCGTACTCGGCGACGAAGTCGTCGACGACGGCCTCGGTGAACTGCTCCGACAGGTCCCACACGTAGAACGGGATGCCCAGCACGTCGGCCGCGCGGCGGGCGTCGTGCGCGTCCTCGACCGTGCAGCAGCCGCGCGCACCGGTGCGCAGCGTCGCCCGCTGGCGGGAGAGCGCGAGGTGGACGCCCACGACCTCGTGACCGGCGTCGACGGCGCGGGCTGCGGCGACGGCCGAGTCGACCCCACCACTCATCGCGGCCAGCACCCGCATCAGGCCACGCCCTCACCGGTCGGCACCGGCAGGGCCGCTCCACGAGCCCGCGCGACGGCGGCGGGCAGCGCGCCCACCGCAGCCTCGACGTCCCGCTCGGTGCTGGTGTGGCCCAGCGAGAGGCGCAGCGCGCCGCGCACCAGCGGCTCGTCGAGGCCCATGGCCACCAGCACGTGGCTCGGCTGCGGCACGCCGGCGGAGCACGCGGAGCCGGTCGAGCACTGCACTCCCGCGGCGTCCAGCAGGTAGAGCAGGGAGTCGCCGTCGCAGCCGGCGAACGACAGGTGGGCCAGGCCGGGCAGCCGTCCCGCCGGGTCGGGATCGCCGTTGACGACGACGTCGGGCACGGCTGCGCGCACACCGGACACCAGCGCCGAGCGCAGCGCGGTGAGCCGGGCCACGGTGCGCGGGAGCCGCTGGACGGCGACGGCGGCCGCGACGGCGAAGGCCCGGATCGCCGGCTCGTCGAGGGTGCCACTGCGCACCTGCCGTTCCTGGCCACCGCCGTGCAGCAGCGGGGTCAGTGGCGCAGCCCGGACGGCGAGCAGCGCGCCCACCCCGACGGGGCCGCCCAGCTTGTGGCCGGTGACGGTCATGAGGTCGACGCCACTGGCGGCGAAGTCGAGCGGCACCTGACCCACGGCCTGCACGGCGTCGGTGTGCACGGGGATGCCGTGCTCGTGGGCGAGCTCGGCGACCTCGCGCACGGGCTGGACGGTGCCCACCTCGTTGTTGGCCCACATCACGCTGAGCACGGCCACCCGGCCGGGGTCGCGCTCGATGCACGCGCGGGCGGCGTCGAGGTCGAGGCGCCCGAGCCCGTCGACCGGCAGCAGCTCGAGCTCGGCGTCCTCGTGGTCGGCGATCCACTGCGCGCTGTCGAGCACGGCGTGGTGCTCGACGGCGCTCACCAGCACCCGACGGCGGCGAGGGTCGTCAGCGCGTCGCGCGCGGTAGGCACCGATCACCGCGAGGTTGTCAGCCTCCGTGCCGCCGCTGGTGAACACGACCTCGCTCGGCCCGGCGCCGAGCGCGGCCGCCAGCTGCTCGCGGGACTCCTCCACGACGCGCCGCGCCCGGCGGCCGGCCGTGTGCAGTGACGACGGGTTGCCGACCACGCCGAGCTCCTCGACCATCGCCTCGATGGCCTCGGGGAGCATCGGCGTGGTCGCCGCGTGGTCGAGGTAGACGTCCGCCGGACGCGTAGGGTCGCTCGGGGGCTGGCTCGTCACCCAGGAAGTCTAAGCCGGGTCAGCCCTTGGCCTTCTCGATCGCCTCGGTGGCCTGGGGAAGCACGGCGAACAGGTCGCCGACGACGCCGAAGTCGACGAGCTCGAAGATCGGCGCCTCCTCGTCCTTGTTGACCGCGACGATCGTCTTGGACGTCTGCATGCCCGCGCGGTGCTGGATCGCACCGGAGATGCCGTTGGCGACGTAGAGCTGCGGCGACACGGTCTTGCCGGTCTGACCGACCTGGTTGGCGTGCGGGTACCAGCCGGCGTCGACCGCAGCGCGTGAGGCTCCGACGGCCGCGCCCAGGGCGTCGGCGAAGGCCTCGACCGGGCCGAAGTCGCCGTTGGTGCCGCGGCCACCGGACACGACGATGGCGGCCTCGGTGAGCTCGGGGCGACCGGACTTCTCCCGCGGCTTGGTCTCGGTGATCCGCGCTGCCTTCGCGGCGTCCGACACGGTCGGCTCGAACACCTCGTCGGCCGCGGCCGCCGGAGCGGCCTCGGGCGTGGCCGAGTTCGGCTTGACCGTGATGATCGGCGTGCCCGTGGTGACCTTGGCCTTGACGGTGTAGGAGCCGGCGAACACCGACTGGGTAGTGGTGAGGTCGGCATCGACTCCCACGGCGTCGGTGATCAGGCCCGACCCGGTCTTGATGGCCAGGCGAGCCGCGATCTCCTTGCCCTCGGCGCTCGCGGCGATGAGCACCGCAGCGGGGCTGGTGCGCTCGACGAGCTGGGCCAGCGCCTCGGCCGTCGGCGCCACCAGGTAGTCGGTGACGTCGGACGACTCGATGCGGTAGACCTTCGCGGCGCCGTACTGCGCGAGGGTCTCGCGCGCGGCGTCGAAGCCGCTGCCCACGAACACGGCAGCCGGCTCGCCGAGCTGGCGGGCGATGGTGAGCAGCTCGGTGGTGGTCTTGCGAACGGCACCGTCGACGTGGTCGACGAGCACGAGGACGTCGCTCATGGATGTGCTCCTTGCCTGATCGGCGGGTGGTCGGCGGGCTCAGACGAACTTGCGGGAGACCAGGAACTCGGCGAGCTGGCTACCGCCGTCGCCCTCGTCGGTGACGACCTGGCCCTTCTCACGCGGCGGCCGCGCGGCAACGGCCTCGACGGTGGTCCAGGCCGCGGCGAGGCCGACGTCACCGGCGTCCACGCCGAGGTCGGCCAGCGACCAGGTCTGCACCGGCTTCTTCTTGGCCGCCATGATGCCCTTGAACGACGGGTACCGCGGCTCGTTGATCTGGTCGGTGACGCTCACGACCGCAGGCAGCGAGGCCGAGATGGTCTGGGTCGAGGCGTCGCCGTCGCGGCGGATGGTCACGCCGTCACCCTCGACGGTGAGCTCGCTGGCGTAGGTGACCTGCGGCAGGCCGAGGCGCTCGGCGAGCATCGCGGGCACGACGCTCATCGTGCCGTCGGTCGAGGCCATACCGGTGAGCACGAGGTCGACCTGACCGGCCTCACGCAGCTTCTCGACCGCCTTGGCCAGCACCAGCGAGGTGCCCACGGCGTCCGAGCCGGCGATCGCGTCGTCCTGCACGTGCACGCCGGCGTGCGCGCCCATCTGCAGGGACTTCTTGATCGCCTCGGCCGCCTGCTCCGGACCCACGGTGAGCACCGTCACCTCACCCTCGCCGGCCTCGACGATCTTCAGCGCCTCCTCGACGGCGTACTCGTCGAGCTCGGACAGCCGGCCGTCGACCCCCACGCGGTCGGTGGTGTGGTCGCCCTCTTCGAAGGTCCGGTCGGCCTGGGCGTCCGGCACGTACTTCACACACACGACGACGTTCATGGTCGGCTGAGACCTCCTGGACTAGACGGCAACCCGGACCCAGCCTGCCAGGCGGCGCGGACAGCAGCACCACCGGACTGGCGGCGCCCGATCTCGCCGTCGATGTTACCGGCGGGTAACGTCAGGGCAAGCCAGGCGCCGGTGAGGCCGGTCACACTGGCCGGGCCGGTAGATTCACGCCGGCACAGCCGCGGTGCGTGGAGAGGGTGAACGAGCGATCAGCGACACGGCCGACCCTGCGGCCCCCGTCCTCACCGGTGAGCGCACGGCGCCCGGCATCTGGCACGAGACCTACTGGTTCGCCCGCCACGAGGTGGCCTACGGGGCGCTGGCCCCTCGCTGTCGTGACCGCGTGGTGCTCGACGCCGGCTGCGGTGAGGGCTACGGCTGCGCGGCCGTGGGTGAGGTCGCGGCCGCGGTGCTGGGCGCCGACTACGACGCGCCGGCCCTGGACCGCGCCCGGCGTCGCCATCGCGGGGCGACCTTCCTCCGCACCAACCTGGTGGCGCTGCCAGTGGCGGACGCCGCCGTGGACGTCGTCCTCAGCCTGCAGGTCATCGAGCACATCTGGTCGCCCGACCAGCTGCTGGCCGAGACGGTGCGCGTGCTGCGACCCGGTGGCCTGCTCGCGCTCACGACCCCGAACCGCGAGACGTTCTCCCCAGGACTGGCACGCGGGGAACCACCGACGAACCCGTTCCACGTGCGCGAGTACGACGCCGAGGAGCTCGGCGCCCTCGTCGGCAGGCACCTGGACGTCGTGAGCCTCGGGGGTGTGCACGCGGGGCCGCGACTGCGAGAGCTCGACGAGCGGTTCGGTGGGTTCGTGAGCGCACAGCTGGCGAAGGAGCCGCAGTCGTGGGCGCCTGGCCTCGCCCAGGCCGTCGTGTCGGTGACGCCCGACGACTTCGAGGTGCGGCCCGCCGACGCGGACGGCGCACTCGACCTGCTCGTGCTGGCGGTGCCTCGGTGAGCACGCACCGTCCGGTCGGCAGCTTCGCGCTCGTGCTGCACACGCACCTGCCCTGGGTGGCGCACCACGGCGTCTGGCCGGTCGGCGAGGAGTGGCTGTACCAGGCGTGGGCGGGGTCCTACCTGCCGCTCACCCGGGTGCTGACGGAGCTGGCCGCCGAGGGCCGGCGCGACGTGCTGACTCTCGGCGTCACCCCTGTGCTCGCCGCGCAGCTCGACGACGCCTACTGCCTCAACGGTTTTCGGTCGTGGTTGGGCCTGTGGCAGCTGCGCGCCGAGGAGCTCGCGAGCCGACCCGAGCGCCATCTTCGCGACCTCTCGAGCGTGGAGTTCCGGGCGGCCACCACAGCGGTCGGTGAGCTGGACACCCTGTGGCGCAACGGCTCCGCGCCCGTGCTGCGATCCCTTGCCGACTCCGGCGTCGTCGAGCTGATGGGTGGGCCGGCGACGCACCCGTTCCTCCCCCTCCTCGAGCCGGAGGTCACCCGCACCGCCCTGCACGTCGGCCTGGACGACGCACGCGGGCGCCGCGGCCAGCGCCCGGCCGGTGTGTGGGCTCCGGAGTGCGGGTACTCCCCCGGCCTGGAGCAGACGTTCGCCGCTGCCGGCGTCACGCACTTCGTGGTCGACGAGGAGACCCTCTGCGCCGCCGGCGTCCCGACGGCGGGGGCGTGGCTCGTGGGTGACAGCGACGTGGCGGTGTTCGCTCGCGACCTGTCGGTCACCGATCGGATCTGGAGCTCGCGCACCGGCTACCCCAGCGGCGCCGACTACCGGGACTTCCACGCCCTGGACCACCCGTCGGGCACGCGTCCCTTCCGGGTGACCGGGCCGGGCGTCGGGGGCGCGGACAAGCAGCCGTACGACCCGGCGCGCGCGGCTGCGGCGGTGGAGCGGGACGCCCAGGACTTCGTGCGACGCGTGCGCGACCGGCTGATCGAGCTCGCCGCCCGGGACGGGCAGCGAGGGCTCGTCGTCGCCGCCTACGACACCGAGCTGTTCGGGCACTGGTGGCACGAGGGGCCCGCCTTCCTGGCCCGGGTGCTGCGGCTGCTGCCCCAGGCCGGCGTCGAGGTGACCACGCTGCGCGGGGCCCTCGAACGCGGGGCGGTGCGCGGCCGCGTCGACCTGCCGGCCGGGTCGTGGGGCGCCGGCAAGGACTTTCGCGTGTGGGCCGGTGAGGCCGTGCGACCGCTGGTGGACGAGGGCTTCTGGGTGCAGCGGCGGCTGCTCGACCTGCTCGCCCGTGAACGCGATCGGGGCGGGTTCGGCACGCGTCGCGCAGACCTCGACCAGCTCGTGCGGCAGGCGCTGCTGGCCCTCTCCAGCGACTGGGCCTTCATGGTGACGCGCGACCAGGCCGCCGAGTACGCCTGGCGTCGCGCCGACGAGCACCGGTTGGCCTTCCACCGGCTGGCCGAGCTGATCGAGCGCGAGGACCCGGCGGTCGCGGCCGAGACGGCCCGGCAGCGCGCCGTCGACGCACCGTTCGGCTCGCTCGACGCGCGCGCCCTCGTCGGGGGCGGCCTGGTCGGGCGGAGGCTGTAGTGCGGGTCCTGCACGTCACGTCCGAGTACCCGCCGGTGCTGCACGGCGGTCTGGGCCGGCACGTCGACGAGCTCACCCGAGCGCAGGTCGCCATCGGCCACGAGGTGCACGTGATCGCGCCCGCGGACGACGTCGTCGACGGCGCGCGGCCGGCGGCGCCCACGCAGGAACGGTGCCACGGCGTGGCCGTGTGCCGGGTCCGGGCCGCAACGACGACGCGGGGTGGTGACCTCGTCGCGGCCGTGACCGGCACCCAGCAACGCATGGCGCAGGTCGCCAAGACGCTGCCCGACGTCGACGTCGTCCACGCGCACGACTGGATGACGGCCGAGGCGGCGAGGGCGATCGCGTCGGCGCGCCGCGTGCCCTTCGTGCTCACGCTGCACGCCACCGAGCTCGGACGCCGGTCCGGTCGGCTCGACGATCCGCTGCACCGCGCGGTCCACGCCGCCGAGCGCGCGGCCGTCGGCTGCGCCGACCGCGTCGTCGTCTGCTCGACCGCGATGCGCGAGGAGGCGATGGCGCACGGGGCCCGGCCGAGCGCCGTCCACGTCGTCCCCGGTGGCGTCGACGTCAACCGCTGGCAGGTCGACCCGACAACGGCCGCGACGGCACGGCGACGCTGGGCGGCCGGTGCACCCCACCTCGTCGTCGGCGCCGGCCGGCTGGAGTGGGAGAAGGGGTTCTCGACGCTGCTCCGCGCGCTGCCCACCCTGCTCGCCGCCCGACCCGGGACGCGGGTGGTGCTGGCCGGCCGCGGCTCGTACGAGCCGGTGCTCGTCGATCTGGCGAGGGAGCTCGCAGTCGCCGACCGGTTGGTGCGCCCCGGCCGGCTGGGCTCCAGCGACCTCGCCGCGCTGTTCGCGGCAGCTGACGCCGTCGTGGTGCCGAGCCGCTACGAACCCTTCGGCCTGGCGGCGTTGGAGGCTCAGGCTGCCGGCGCACCCGTCGTCGTCGCACGCACCGGTGGGCTCGCCGGCCTGGTGGAGGACGGCGTCACCGGGCGCGTCATCGAGCCTGGCGACGTCGACCGGCTGGCCGAGGTGCTCGCCGAGCTGCTGGGCGATCTGCCGCTGCGGCAGCGCCTCGGCGCCGCAGCCCGCGCGAGTGCCACCGCCAGGCAGTGGCACAGCGTGGCCGCGACCCTGCTCGAGGTCTATGCCCTTCCGCCGGCGGGGGCGGCGTCCTAGCCTCGACACAGCGGGGCGAGGGTGGGGCAGTGAGGGTGCGCAGAGAGGCAGACCATGAGCGACCACGACGTGACGTGCGTTCACCCGGCCGACCGCGTCGTGGCCGACCCCACACCGGGCAAGCTGCGCGAGCAGGCGATCGCGGTCGACGGGCTCTGGTCGGGGCTGGTGCGCACCCAGGCGGGTGAGACGTCCGGCTGGCACCACCACGGCGACCACGACACGTCCGTGTACGTCATTGCGGGCAACGTGCGCGTCGAGTTCGGCCCGGACGGCGGCCGATCCGTCGATGCCGGTCCCGGCGACTTCCTGCACATCCCCCGGCACGTCGTGCACCGCGAGGGCAACACCGGGTCGACCACGTCTGAGGAGATCGTCACCCGCTCGGGCACCGGCCCGGTCACCATCAACGTCGACGGACCCTCGCCCGCCACGTGACCTACAGCTGCTCATCGCGTCGCGGGACGAGCCATTGCTGGACGAGGCGGTGGATGAGGTGGTTGGCGCGGTGGGGCGGTAGGGGTTGGTCTGGTGGGTCTGTTGAGCTGGTGTCCCAGACGACGGTTCCGTTGATGAGTTGTGCGGTG
>NZ_LMER01000001.1:169967-170215 GCF_001426435.1 Angustibacter sp. Root456
GTGGGGTGGCGGGACGCAGCGTGCCCTCGGCCGACTGCTCGCCAGGGCTCGCGTCACGTCGGCTGCCGGGCGCGCTGCGACCCGCCGGCAGCGTCTCGGGCGCCGCGTCGGGTCCGTCTGCACCTGTCCCTGAGGTGGCCGCGGCTCGTTCGACCGCCGCGGCCAGGGTCTGGGTGGTGACGCGGACGATGACGCGGACCGGGGAGCCGTGGGAGGTCGGGACCTGGTTGGTGGCCAGGGTGGTGTGG
>NZ_LMER01000001.1:170258-170375 GCF_001426435.1 Angustibacter sp. Root456
TGTGCCGTCCTCGGCGGGTTGGGGGGCGGACCAGGCGTCCAGGGCGGCCTTCAATGCGGCGCCGCACTCTTTGGTGAGCAGGCCCTGGACGAAGGTCATGCCCGAGGTGTCGGTGGC
>NZ_LMER01000001.1:170532-170599 GCF_001426435.1 Angustibacter sp. Root456
TTCACGTGTCGGGGCCAGCTCGACCGACAGCACCGAGCGGTAGAGGCGCTCGGCGCGCTTGCCCAGC